>CANFJC010000064.1 GCA_947447245.1 Comamonadaceae bacterium | reverse complement strand
ATGTCACACGTTCAATCGGGTGATCATTTGGTTTGCATGAGCAATGGCGGCTTTGGCGGTGTGCACGATCGCCTCTTGAATGCACTCCAACAAATTCAAGAGCGCAAGCATTTATAAAACGGCTCTTTTTGAGACACTGAAAGCGCCAGCCCATCTGGCGCTTTCAAGGTACTGCCTCAACTTATTTCTTGCGACGCGTCTCAACCGCCTTGGACAAAGTTTCTAAGACTTTCTCGCTGTCTGCCCAACCGATGCAAGCATCCGTGATGCTTTGCGCGTACTTCAAAGCACTCACATCGTCTTTGCCAGGCGTGAATTTCTGCGCACCGCCTTCAATGTGACTTTCCACCATCACTCCAAAGATTTGACGCGAGCCTTTGCTCATCTGTGCTGCAATTTCTTGCGTCACGACCATTTGGCGTTCATGATCTTTGCTGCTGTTGGCATGGCTGCAATCCACCATCAAGGTGGGTGGCAATTTGGCGGCCGTCAAATCTTGGCAGGCCGCATTCACACTGGCCTCGTCGTAATTGGGCACTTTGCCGCCGCGCAAAATCACATGGCAATCGGGATTGCCCAGCGTTTGCACGATGGCCACCTGACCGTTCTTGTGCACTGACAAGAAATGATGCCCGCGCGCCGCAGCTTGAATGGCGTCTGTGGCAATTTTGATGTTGCCATCGGTGCCATTTTTAAAGCCTATGGGGGCAGACAAGCCAGAAGCCAATTCACGGTGCACTTGGCTTTCAGTGGTGCGCGCACCAATCGCGCCCCAGCTGATCAAGTCGCCAATGTATTGCGGTGAAATCACGTCGAGGAATTCGCTGCCGGCGGGCAGGCCTTGTCGGTTGATTTCAATCAGCAATTGACGGGCAATGCGCAAGCCTTCGTCAATGCGGTAGCTTTCATCCAAGTAGGGGTCGTTGATCAAGCCTTTCCAACCTACTGTGGTTCTGGGTTTTTCAAAATACACCCGCATCACAATTTCCAAAGTGCCTTGGTATTTGTCACGCAGAGGTTTTAGGCGACGCGCATAGTCCAAAGCGGCAGCAGGGTCGTGAATGGAGCAAGGTCCAATGACCACCAACAAGCGGTCGTCTTTGCCCGCCATGATGTTGTGAATCTTGCGACGCGTTTGTGAAATCAAGTTTTCCACCGCCGTTCCCGCAATGGGAAAGAAGCGCATCAAATGCTCTGGTGGCGGCAACACGGTGATGTCCTTGATGCGTTCGTCATCGGTCTGGCCTGCACGATCTGTCGGGCTTGCATAGCGTGGCTCCGAAGTGACTTTGGCTTTGGTGATCATGTGGGGCTCCTTTGAAAAAATAAAAAACTTAGATCAGATCTTTGCAAGTGGCAAAAAAAAACCGCCGGGGGTTGAGTCCGGCGGTTGGTAGAGGGGTTCAGTGACTTATGCGCTGGCCTCTCGTCCGCCTGGGACAGAGAATGCAAAATAAAAGCTAAAAAAGCTAAAGCGCTGGGTCATGGGAAAAGAATGTAGCACAAGTTTTTGGCAGATTTCTGACAATTTGCAGGACTCAAGGCATTTAAGCCGTGCCGCCCACCGTCAATCCTTCAATGCGCAGGGTGGGTTGACCCACACCCACTGGCACGCTTTGGCCTTCTTTGCCGCAAACGCCCACACCCGTGTCAAGTCGCATGTCATTGCCAATCATGCTGACTTGTTTCAAGCATTCAGGGCCACTGCCCACCAAGGTGGCGCCCTTCACGGGGTATTGAAGCTTGCCGTTTTCCACCCAATAGGCTTCAGAGGCAGAGAACACAAACTTGCCACTGGTGATGTCGACCTGGCCGCCACCAAAGTTGGTGGCGTACAAGCCCTTCTTCATGCTGGCCACAATTTCTTCGGGCGACTTGTCTCCGCCCAACATGTAGGTGTTGGTCATGCGCGGCATGGGGATGTGCGCATAACTTTCGCGCCGGCCATTGCCTGTGGGCTTGACGCCCATCAAACGGGCATTCATGGCGTCTTGTATATAGCCCTTCAAAATTCCGTCTTCAATCAAGACGTTGCGCTGGCTGGGACAGCCTTCATCGTCCACATTCAAGGAGCCACGTCGATCTGAAATGGTGCCATCGTCAAGCACCGTGACGCCCTTGGCCGCCACGCGTTTGCCAATCATGCCGCTGAAAGCGCTAGAGCCTTTGCGATTGAAATCGCCCTCAAGGCCGTGCCCAATGGCTTCGTGCAACAACACGCCTGGCCAACCTGGGCCTAAGACCACCGTCATCACACCTGCCGGCGCTGGTCTGGCGTCTAAGTTGGTGAGTGCCGCATGGACAGCATCGTTGACATACTCATTCAACATGGCATCGTCAAAATAAGCCAAGCCAAAGCGACCGCCACCACCACCACTGCCCACTTCACGGCGACCTTTTTGTTCGGCAATGACGGTGACAGAAAGACGAACCAAAGGCCTGACGTCTGCGGCCAGTGTGCCGTCTGCTCGGGCCACCATGACCACGTCGTATTCACTGGCCAGACCGGCCATGACCTGCACCACACGCGGATCTTTGGCGCGTGCCAATTGCTCGACTTTTTCTAGCAGATGAACTTTGTCGGTGCTGTTCAAAGTACCCATGGGGTCAAGTGATGGGTACAAAGAACGGATGCCTGCCACTTTGCGAGTTGGTACTTTGGCTTTGCGATTTTGTTGCGCTTGCGCAATGGAGCGCACTGTGAGCGCAGCGTCCATCAAGGAGGCTTCGGAGATGTCATCGGAATAGGCAAAGGCAGTTTTTTCGCCAGCCACTGCTCGCACACCCACCCCTTGGTCAATGCTGAAACTGCCCGTCTTGACAATGCCTTCTTCCAAACTCCAACCCTCAGAGCGGGTGTACTGGAAATACAAGTCGGCATCGTCAACCTTGTGCGCCTTGATGGCAGACAGCGCTTTGGACAGATGGGTTTCATCCAAACCAAAAGGTTCAAGCAAAAGGGACCTGGCCGTGGCCAAACGTTCAATGGTGGGTTCGCGTGAAATCATGCTGACATTGTAGGCAAGCCCAGAAGGCCCTGCTGAGGGCAGGCTTGAGCCTGCCAAATTTTGAATTTCTTCAGGTTTGAACCAAGCGTTTGGCCTTGGCGATGGACATCAAAATACCCAGGCCCAAGCCCAGCGTGACCATGGCAGTGCCGCCATAGCTGATGAAGGGCAAAGGCACGCCCACCACCGGCAAGATGCCGCTGACCATGCCCATGTTGACAAAGGCATAGGTGAAGAAAATCATGCTCACACTGCCGGCCAACAAGCGGGTAAAGAGGGTGGGCGCCTCGCGTGCAATGACCAAACCTCTGAAGACCAAAAAGAAGAAGCCTGAAATCAAGAGCAAAGTGCCCACCAGCCCAAACTCTTCAGAAAATGCGGCAAAGATAAAGTCAGTGGTTCTTTCGGGAATGAACTCCAAATGGGTTTGAGTGCCCTGCATAAAGCCTTTGCCCCAAAAGCCACCTGAGCCAATGGCGATCATGCCTTGAATGATGTGAAAGCCTTTGCCCAGTGGGTCGCGTGCAGGGTCTAGCAAAGTACACACACGTTGCCGCTGGTATTCATGCAGCACTTTCCAATCGACGCCATCGGCGCACAAATCGGTCTCAAAGATAACCAGCAAAAGAATGCCGATCAAACCAAGCACCACAGGCGGCAAAATCAAGCGCCAACTTAAGCCTGCAAAAAAGAGCACTGCCAAACCGGTACTTAAGACCAACAGCGCTGTTCCCAAATCGGGCTGACGGATGATGAGACCCACCGGCACCATCAGCAGCAGTCCCGCCACCAAAAAGTCCAAAGGTCGAAGTTGGCCTTCACGCTTTTGGAACCACCAGGCCAACATCAAGGGCATGGCAATTTTCAGAATTTCACTGGGTTGAATGACGATTCCCACATTGAGCCATCTTCGCGCACCTTTTTTGGTGATGCCAAATAGGGCCACGGCTATCAACAACAGAACGCCCACGGTGTAAATGGGCACCGCCAGGGTCATGAGGCGTTGAGGTGGAATTTGCGCCACCACAAACATGATGCTGGCCGCAATGAACATGTTTCTGGCGTGGTCTACAAAACGTGTACCGTGGTCATAACCCGAGGAAAACATGATGATCAGGCCCGCGCAGGCCAAGATAAAGACGGCGAAGGCCAAGGGGCCGTCAAATCCTTCAAACAAATGCAGGAAACGAGACCACCAGCTGGGTTTTTCAATCACGCGCGACATGCAGCAATTATCCTTCGCTTACCCAGAATAATTTGGCTTTCCCTTAAATTTGACAACGCTTCAAGGCTGCCAAGGGCCGGCGCATGGGACAATCTGACCCATGTTTTTATTGTTTGAAGAAGCCGGCAAATTTGTTGCCGGACGTGTCCTGTCGGAAGCAGAAGCTTCGGTTCAGGTGGAATTGGACAGCGGCAAAAGGGTCAAGGTCAAAGGCGCCAATGTGCTTTTGAAATTTGAGAAACCTGCCCCGGCCCAACTTCTGGCTGAAGCCGCCCTCATTAGCCAAAGCATCGAGCTTGATTTGGCTTGGGAATTTGCGCCCGAAGAAGAGTTTGGCTTTGCCGATGTGGCGCGTGACTATTTCAACGCAGACGCCAGCACCGTTCAGCAGGTGGGTGCACTCATGCGCCTTTATGAAGCGCCACATTATTTCCGCCGAGCAGGCAAGGGGCGATTTAAAAAAGCTTCGGCCGAAACCGTTCAACTGGCTTTGGCCGGCATTGAGAAGAAAAAACAAATCTTGGCGCAAATTGAGCTGTGGTCACAAGACTTGATCAAGGGCGAATGTCCAGCTCCCATCAAGGAACAGCTGTACAAAATTTTATTCAGGCCCGATAAAAACGCACCTGAATACAAAGCGGTGGTGGAGGCCAGCAGGGCCAGTCAAACTGCCCCCCTCACATTGCTGCAAAACGCGGGCGCCATTGCCAGTGCTTACGATTTTCATTGGCAACGTTTCTTGTTCGACAACTTTCCCAAAGGCACGGGCTTTCCCAAGTTGGAAGCGCCAGCCATTGCCCAAGACTTGCCCTTGGCTGCTGTGCAGGCCTACTCCATTGACGACTCGCAAACCACCGAAATTGACGATGCCCTGTCCATCCAAGGCATGGGCACAGGCACCGTGGTCATTGGCATTCACATTGCAGCCCCCGGCTTGGCCATTCAACCCAACAGCCCCATTGACCAGGTGGGCAGAGCGCGTTTGTCAACGGTTTACATGCCGGGTTACAAAATCACCATGCTGCCCAATGAGGTGGTGCAAGGCTACACCTTGGCTGAAGGCCAAGCTTGCCCAGCCGTGTCTCTGTATGTCACCTTGGACGAAGCCACGTTGGCCATTCAACACACTGAAACCAAATTGGAGCGCGTGCCCATTGCCGCCAATTTGCGCCATGACCAACTCGATCAGTGGGTCACACAAGCATGGCTTGAGGAGAGCCCACCCGCAACGCGAGAAAACGAACCCCACCTGGGCATCACCCACGCACAATTGGCATTCTTCTGGCGCTTGGCGCAGCATTTGAAAGCTGGGCGTGAAGTGGTTCGGGGCAAACCCGAAACCTTCAATCGCCCCGATTACAACTTCAGATTGCTGCGTTCCAATTCAGACTTGCCACCTGCCGGTGATGAAAGCGTTCAAATCAGTGTGCGCCAACGGGGTTCGCCGCTCGACCTGATCGTGGCAGAAGCCATGATTTTGGCCAACAGCACTTGGGGCCAATGGTTGGCCAGCTTGGGCGTGCCGGCCATTTACAGAAGCCAAGCCAGTTTGTCGCCTGGCATCAAAGTTCGCATGGGCACCAAAGCCCTGCCTCACGCCGGCATTGGTGTGCCCGCCTACGCATGGAGTACTTCGCCACTGCGCCGCTATACCGACTTGGTCAATCAGTGGCAAATCATTGCCTGCGCACAACACGGCGCCACAGCCGCCTTGGCGGCACCCTTCAAGCCCAAAGACGCGCAGATGTTTGCCATCATCAGCGCCTTTGAAGCCGCCTACACCGCCTACAACAGCTACCAATCCGGCATGGAACGTTTTTGGACGCTTCAATATTTGAAGCAAGAAAACATCACCGAAGTGGTGGCCAGTTTGGTCAAAGAAATGGGCGGCGGCAGTTGGCTGGTACGCGCCGATCAATTGCCGCTGATGTTGAGCGTCATGGGTGCAGCAGGCTTGACGCGTGGTGACAAAGTCAAAGTTCAGTTGGGCAGCATTGACGCCATGGCCTTGGATGTCACGGGCACAGTGATTGAAAAAATCACAACCTCTGATCACAACTTAGAGGGCGCCTCAGCAGATGAGTCAATGGAAGACTTGGAAGAAGCCGCTACCGGGCCCATTGCCATTGCCATGAATGTGAACGAAACCCCCACAGAAGACCCCTCTGCCTAACTCAGGCTCTTCACGCGATCAGCCCCATGCTCTCTTCTTCAATGTCCCTGTCGCGCCATCAAGCTTCACACCGTGCCTTGCTTTGGGCCTTGGGCTTGTCGATTGTTTTTCATGCGAGTCTGCTCACCTTGAAATGGGCTGCGCCTGCCACCTTCGATCGCATTTTTGAAGCCAAGACTTTAGAAGTGGTGTTGGTCAATTCAAGCAGCAAGAATGCACCCGACGCCCCCTTGGCCTTGGCCCAAGTGAACTTGGCAGGCGGCGGTCAAGTACCAGGCATCCGTTTACAAACCAGCCCCTTCAGTGTGCAAACAGCCAGTGCCAACACGCAAGACTTGGAGCAAGTTGAACAACACATCGAATCGCTGAAAAATGAACAACAGCGATTGATTCAACAATTGAAGCAAGAATTATTTCAACTCAACAGCGCCAATCCAATGCAAGTCAGTGAAGCCAAGTCGGCAGATGCCATGGCTGAACGCAAGAAACAACTCGCCAACCAATTGGCTCAGATTGAAAAACAATCACAGGCCCTGCAAGGCGGCCCTAAAAAACGCTTCATCGGCCCTGCCACAAAAGAGGTTTCCTTTGCGCGCTATTACGACAAAATGCGCCGCACCATCGAAGTCACGGGCACTGAAAATTTTCCGCAAGCAGCGGGTCAAAAACTCTACGGCCAACTCACCATGGTCATCACCTTGAACAACAAGGGCCATGTTCTGAACACCGAAGTGGCCAGCGGTTCTGGCCAATTCGTTTTGGACCAGCGCGCTCAGGCCATTGTTCGCGGCGCGTCTCCCTTTGGTGAGTTCACATCAGACATGAAAAAAGAAGCAGACCAGTTGGTGGTGGTCACACGCTTCCAATTCGCCCGCGACGAAACCCTTGAAACCAACATGCTGGCACCCGATGCAAGTGCCTCATCCAAGCGTGCGGTTCATGTTCAGTCTCAAAATTAACGGATGCTTTTCATGGACTCCTATTGCGTTTTCGGCCACCCCATTGAACACAGTAAGTCGCCCTGGATTCAAACGCGCTTTGCCGAACTCAGCGGTCAAACACTGAAATATGAAAAAACCTGGGTGCCACTCGATGGCTTCAGCGCCAGTGTTCATGCTTTCAGGGCCGCTGGCGGCAAAGGTTGCAATGTCACCTTGCCCTTCAAAACCGAGGCCGCCGCGCTGGCCACTGAATGCAGTCCTCGCGTGGCATTGGCACAGGCCTGCAACACCCTCCATTTTGACGGCGAACACATCTATGGTGAGAACACCGATGGCCTAGGCTTGGTCACCGACTTGGTCAGCAATGCGGGCTTCTCTTTGCATGGTCGCCGCATTTTATTAATTGGTGCAGGCGGTGCAGCAGCTGGCGTGTTGGGCCCTTTGTTGACCCAAAAACCTCGCTGCATTTGGGTGGCCAACCGAAGCTTAGACAAAGCCATTCAACTGGTTGCGCGGCATGCCAGTTTGGCTTTGGCCGAGGGCGTTGACTGCCAAGCCTTTGGCTTGACCCACGAAGCCATTCTGAGTCAATCCTTTGACTTGGTCATCAACGCCAGCAGCAGCAGCCTTCACCAAGCGGCCTTGCCCGTGCCCGCCAGTGTGCTTCAAAGCAATGGCTTGGCCTGCGATTTGATGTACGGCCCAGCCGCGCAAGGCTTCATGCAATGGGCTCATGCGCACGGCACCCAAGCGCGCGATGGACTTGGCATGTTGGTTGAGCAAGCGGCGGCTTCATTCCAGCTGTGGCGCGGCGTTCAGCCACCAACCCAAGAAGTGTTGGCTGATTTGCGGGCTTTGTTGTCCCAAGCAAAGTGACATGCTGACTTCCATTTTCAATGCCTTGAAACAATGGCTCTGGCTGGTGTTAGCAGGCTTTGTCATCTTGCAATTGTTCTTTGTCGGACGCATTGCATTCATGGCCGTGCTTGACCCTTCGTCCACCGCCTTTGAACGCTCGCAAGCTTGGCAAATTGTCAGCACCCAAGGCAGACTCAATTGGCGACAGCAATGGCAATCTGAGGATCAAATGGCCAAAACACTCAAACGGGCAGTGCTGGCATCAGAAGACAGTGCCTTCACATCGCACAAGGGCATCTGGTGGGATGCGATTGAAAAAGCATGGCAAAAAAATGCCAAAACCCAAGCCAAATTAGAAGCGCAAGCTGCCAAGAAAAATGGCGCCAAAACAGCCGCACCCAAAATTGTGGGCGGCTCAACCATTACCCAACAACTGGCCAAAAATTTACTCCTCACTGGTGAGCGCACCTTGCTGCGAAAGGGCCAAGAGTGGGTCATCACCATGGCCTTGGAAACTTTCCTGAGCAAAAAGAAAATTCTCACGCTCTACCTCAACCATGTGGAGTGGGGCCAAGGCGTCTTTGGTGCAGAAGCTGCCGCACAACACTATTTTCAAAAGCCTGCGGCCAAGCTCAGTGCGTGGGAAGCTGCACGCTTGGCGGTCATGTTGCCTCGTCCGCGCTATTTTGAAAAATTGCCGCAGTCGGTTTATTTAAGCGACCGCGCAGAAACCATCATGGCGCGCATGAACGATGTTGCCCTGCCCTGATCATTGCTTCACAATCGCCCTATGAGAATTCTTGGCATTGACCCCGGCCTCCAAACCACTGGCTTTGGTGTCATTGATGTGAGTGGCTCGCAACTCACTTATGTGGCTAGCGGTGTCATTCGCACCGACAAAGTGAACCAAGGCAATTTGCCCAATCGACTTCGGGTTATATACGACGGCATTTTGGAAATCAACCAACGCTATCAACCCGAATCGGCTTCGGTTGAGATTGTGTTTGTCAACGTGAATCCTCAAGCCACTTTGCTTTTAGGTCAAGCACGCGGTTGTTGTGTCACGGCCTTGGTGTCGTGCAATTTGGAAGTGGCTGAATACACTGCGCTGCAAATGAAAAAAGCCATCACGGGGCAAGGTCGTGCAGCAAAGTCTCAAGTTCAGGAGATGGTCAAGCGCATGCTGAAGTTACCTTCGGTGCCTGGGCCTGATGCAGCCGATGCATTGGGTTTGGCCATTACGCATGCGCATGCCAGTCCTTCTATGAACAAGTTGGCTGCGTTGGATGTGCTCAATCGGAAGACGCATGGGATGTACCGGGGTGGGCGCAGTCACTAGTTTCGGTAGATTTCACTCGCTTTGATTTCAGGGCGGCGGCATGGGTACGGCTTGACGACTCATACTCGCTGCGCTCGCCAAATCGCTGTCAATCCGCACCCATACCACCACCCTGAAATCTTGGGTTTTTGCTTGGGACCCGCTTATTTCGGGAGGACCATTTTGTCGCGATTGGCCAAGTCTGGGAAGATTTTGATGGCGGCTAGAGCAACGCCTACTGTGGCTAAGCCGCCGAATACGACTGAGCCTACTGGGCCCCACATCGATGCTGTTGCTCCAGATTCAAATTCACCAAGTTGGTTGGACGCGCCAATGAAAATGGAGTTGACTGCTGCGACGCGGCCGCGCATGTCTTCGGGCGTTTCTAGTTGAAGCAGTGTGATTCGGGTGACAACGCTGACGTTGTCTGCAGCGCCTGTGACCATGAGGGCTGCTATGGACAGGGCCATGTTGGTTGAGAGGCCAAAGGCGAAATTGGCTATTCCAAACACTGCGACGGCCACCAACATCCAGCGGCCTACTTTGCGTTCAATGGGCCATTTCGTCAAGACGACAGCCATGAGCAAGGCGCCTACAGCGGGTGACGATCTCAGAATGCCCAGCCCTTCGGGACCCGTGTGCAAAATGTCTTTGGCGAAAATGGGTAGCAACGCCGTGGCCCCACCTAACAGAACCGCAAACAGGTCAAGGGCGATGGCGCCTAAAAGTACTTTGTGGTGCCACACAAAATGTGCGCCCGCCAACACACTCTTGAGGTCGGCTGCTGCGCGAGAAGGTTTGTGATCGTAGCGAACGGTGAGTGTGAAGAAAAAGGCGAGCAGTAAAAAAACGGCACAAATGGCATAGACGGCATTGACGTGGGTGGCATATAAGATACCGCCCAATGCGGGGCCGCTGATGACGGCAGTTTGGACACCGGTGGAGCTTAAGGCCACGGCACGTTGCAATAAATTGGGCGGCACCAAATGGGGTGTGAGGGCTTGTTGGGTGGGCATTTGGAATGAGCGCACCATGCCCAAAATAGCCGATACAAAAAGCACCCACTCTCGCGTGACGGCATCGGCTTGTGTGCCCCACACCAACAAACAAGCCACTGCGGCTTGAATCAACATGCAGGCAGCGTAGATGTGCACCTTGTTGAGCTTGTCCACAATGTGGCCCGCTGGCAAGGTCAAAATCAAAGCAGGTACGAATTGAAATAAGCCAACCAAGCCTAGGTCCCAAGCACTGCCCGTGATTTCGTACATGTGCCAAGCCAAAGCCACAGAAAGCATTTGGTTGGCCAAGATGCCAGAGACACGCGCAAGCCAAAAGCGCAAAAATGGTTTTTGCGCCAGCAAATCTTGCAGCCTTGCTTGAGTGTCAGTGCTCATGGCTTTCAATTACCAGGCACGCACTGGCAAGGCAAATCCTTCGGGGGCTTTGTGAATGTCGTCAAAGCTCACCATTTCGTAAGCATCGGGTTGATCCAGCAAGGCTCTGAGCAACTGATTGTTCATGGCATGGCCAGAGCGGAAGGCGGTGTAACTGGCAATCAGGGGCTTGCCCAACAAGTACAAGTCGCCCATGGCATCTAGAATTTTGTGTTTCACAAATTCATCGTCGTAGCGCAAGCCATCGCTGTTCAAGACTTTGTAATCGTCCATCACGATGGCATTGTCAAGGCCACCACCCAAAGCCAAACCATTGGAGCGAAGCATTTCAACGTCTTTGGTAAAACCAAAAGTGCGCGCACGGGCAATGTCACGCGCATACAAATCTCGGCCCAAATCAAACACCACTTGCTGGCCTGTTGAATCAACGGCGGGGTGCTGAAAATCAATTTCAAAACTCAGGCGATAGCCTTCGTAGGGTTCGAGCTTGGCCCATTTGATGTTTTCGCCTTGCCCGTCTTTGACTTCCACCGTTTTGAGAACACGGATGAATTGCTTGGCCACATTTTGCAATTCAATGCCGGCACTTTGCAGCAGAAACACAAAAGACGATGCAGAGCCATCCAAAATAGGCACCTCTTCGGCGGTGATGTCGATCACCAAGTTGTCGATGCCCAATCCGGCGCATGCCGACATCAAATGCTCTACGGTATGCACTTTGGCTTGTCCACTGGAAATGGTGGATGCCAAGCGGGTGTCGGTGACGCTTTGCGCAGAGACATGAATATCAACTGGGTCAGCCAAGTCAACTCTTCGAAACACGATGCCCGTGCCAGGCGGCGCCGGCCTGAGTGTCAGCTCTACGCGCTGGCCGCTGTGCAAACCCACACCCACAGCCTGGGTGAGGGTTTTGATGGTTCTTTGAGCAAGCATGGGCTGATTTTAAATTCTCAAGCCCAAACTTGCTTGAAGAGGGTTTTGAGGCCCACTGTTTGAAAAAATCAGTCGGCTTGCTTGCGCAAGAAAGCTGGAATTTCAATGTCGTCCATACCGGCAGAAGCCATGCCGTCCACT
>CANFJC010000063.1 GCA_947447245.1 Comamonadaceae bacterium | reverse complement strand
TCCCAGGCACGAGATCCCAACAAACGAATCACAATTTCTCGGTCGGAGAAGCTTGTGTAGTTGTAAGGGATTTCGCGCAAACGGGGTGACGAATCGTCAGCCTGCAGGAGGTGTTGGAGCGTGGTTGGAGCGTTCATGAGATTTAGGGGCCAATTTTACTGCAGGGGAACAATCACGCGCCCGGGGTGGGGACTCCAAGTCCCTGACTGTCTGTTCGTCCATTTTTATTTGACAAAGGTCATTCAAAGTCATGGAAACCCCGGGTTGTCATTTTTTCTTCATCCCCCTGTAATACCATTTGTATAGCATGGCTATAAGCTATCGACAGAAACAATCCTCAAGAGAGAACTTATGAACTACAAAAAATCCCTAGCAGCTATGGCCATCGCCGCCTTCAGCGTTGGCGCCCAAGCCCAAACTGAAATTCAATGGTGGCACTCCATGGGTGGCGCTTTGGGTGAGTGGGTCAATGACTTGGCCAAAGACTTCAATGCCAGCCAAAAAGATTACAAAATTGTGCCCACTTTCAAAGGCGGCTACGACGAATCCATGACAGCAGCCATTGCGGCCTACCGCTCTGGCAATGCCCCCCACATCCTTCAAGTGTTTGAAGTGGGCACCGCCACCATGATGGCCAGCAAAGGCGCCATCGTGCCCGTGGGCAAAGTGATGCAAGATGCTGGCTTGAAGTTTGACCAAGAAGCCTATGTACCTGCTGTGGCCGGTTACTACACCGCCCCCAATGGCCAAATGTTGAGCTTCCCGTTCAACAGCTCCACGCCTGTTTTTCACTACAACAAAGATGCCTTCAAGGCTGCTGGCATCGACCCTGAAAAGCCCCCAACAACTTGGCCAGAAGTGGCCTTGGCCGCTGCCAAACTGAAAGCCAGCGGTCACAAGTGCCCCTTCACCACCAGCTGGATCAGCTGGACGCAGCTTGAAAGCTTCTCGGCTTGGCACAACACCGAGTTCGCCACCAAGGGCAACGGCATGCGCGGCATGGATGCGAGGTTGTCTTTCAACACCCCTTTGCACGTTCGTCACATTGAAAACTTGGCCAACATGGCCAAGAGCGGCTTGTTCATTTACAAAGGCCGCAACAACGCGGCTGATGCCACTTTTGTTTCAGGTGAATGCGCCATGGCAACGGGTTCCTCTGCGCTTTATGGCAACGTGGTTCGAAACGGCAAGTTTGCATACGGCATTGGCGCATTGCCCTACTACCCTGATGTTGCCGGTGCACCCCAAAACACCGTCATTGGCGGCGCAAGCTTGTGGGTCATGAGCGGTAAAAAAGCCGAAGAATACAAGGGTGTTGGCCAGTTCTTTGCATTCTTATCAAGGCCTGAGGAAGCCGCCAAGAGTCACCAGCGCACCGGCTATTTGCCAGTCACCAAAGCCTCTTTTGAGTTGACAGACAAATCAGGCTTCTACAAAAAGAATCCTGGCACCGATGTCTCCGTCACCCAAATGATTCGCAAAACCACCGACAAATCGCGTGGCGTCCGATTGGGCAACTTCGTGCAAATTCGCACCATCATTGACGAAGAACTCGAAGGCGTCTGGAGTGGCAAAAAGCAGCCCAAAGAAGCTTTGGATGCAGCCATCAAACGCGGCGACGAACAACTTGAGCGCTTTCAAAAAGCAAACAAGTAAACTTACTCAGTTCTAAATTCAGCATGAATCTCAAGTGATGCATGCCAGCTAGCCCAAAAGCAGAGAAGTACTTCTCTGCTTTTGTCCTTTTACTTGGCAGCGAATTGTTTTAAAAGTCCATGGAAAAGCGCGTACGCTTCAAATCAGCCTGGTTACCTTGGTTGCTCATCGCACCGCAAATGGCGGTTGTGTTGGTTTTTTTCTTTTGGCCCGCGGGTCAAGCGCTCTACCAAAGTGTGCTCACCCAAGATGCATTTGGGGGCTCTGTGCAATATGTTGGCATGGAAAACTTTGATCGCCTCTTCAGCGACGACAGCTACCTCAACTCGTTTAAAACCACAGCTTTCTTTTCCATTTTGGTGGCAAGCACAGGCTTGTCGGTGTCATTGCTGTTGGCTGTGATGGCCAACCGCTTGGTGCGCGGCGCCGGCATCTACAAAACATTGCTCATTTGGCCCTATGCCGTCGCCCCTGTGGTGGCCGGCGTCTTGTGGCTCTTCATGTTTGCCTCCCCCATGGGCGTGGTGGCCTTTTTTCTTGGCAGCATCGGTTTTGAATGGAACCACTTGCTCAATGGCAACCATGCCATGGCATTGATTGTGATGGCCGCCGTCTGGAAGCAAATCTCCTATAACTTTTTGTTTTTTTTGGCAGGACTTCAGTCCATCCCTAAATCCTTGATTGAAGCGGCCGCCATCGATGGCGCATCGCCCTGGCATCGGTTTTGGACCATCGTTTTTCCTTTGCTTTCGCCCACCACATTTTTTCTGTTGGTCATCAATGTGGTGTACGCCTTCTTTGACACCTTTGCCATCATCGATGCCACCACGCACGGCGGGCCTGGCAAAGACACCGCCATTTTGGTTTACAAGGTTTACTACGATGGCTTCAAAGCCCTCGACATGGGCGGCTCAGCGGCGCAGTCTGTCATTTTGATGGTCATTGTGGTGGCGCTCACCGTCATTCAATTCCGCTTCGTCGAAAAGAAAGTGCAGTACTGACATGATTGAACGACGTCCGGGTCTTGACTTGCTGTCGCATCTTATTTTGCTGCTCGGTGTCAGCATCGTGGCGTTCCCGCTGTACCTCACCTTTGTGGCTTCAACCCAAACCGCCGAGCAAATTTCCAGAAGCATTCCCATGTCGATGGTGCCTGGCAACAATTTTTTAGAATCTTATCGCCTGGCCTTGTTTGGTGGCGAAACATCTTTAGGCAGCAAGGTACCTGCGGTTTGGCCCATGATGCAGACCAGTTTGATCAGCGCACTGGTCATTTCCATTGGCAAAATTGCCATCTCCTTGTTATCTGCATTTGCGTTGGTCTATTTTCGTTTTCCGTTCAGGAATTTTTTCTTCTGGATGATTTTCATCACGCTCATGCTGCCTGTCGAGGTGCGTATCAGTCCGACCTATGAAGTGGTCTCTAATCTGGGCATGCTCAACACCTACGCTGGCCTCACGGTGCCGCTCATTGCCTCGGCCACCGCCACTTTTTTATTGCGCCAATTCTTCTTAACCGTGCCCGATGAATTGGTAGAGGCGGCACGTATGGATGGCGCTGGCCCGATGCGATTCTTCAAAGATATTTTGTTGCCTTTGTCGGCCACCAACATCGCGGCCTTGTTTGTGATTCAATTCATTTACGGATGGAACCAATACTTGTGGCCGCTGCTCGTCACAACCAACGAAGACATGTACCCCATCGTGATGGGGATCAAGCGCATGCTGGCTGGCGAGGCTTACACCGAATGGAATGTTGTGATGGCCACCGCTATTTTGGCAATGCTCCCTCCCGCCCTCGTGGTGATCTTGATGCAAAAATGGTTCGTCAAGGGCCTGGTTGATACTGAAAAATAATGGCTTCCATCACACTTCAAAACATTGTCAAAGAATACGGCACGGGCGCCAAGGCAGTCCCCGTCATTCACAATTTGAATGCGCAAATCAACGATGGTGAATTCGTTGTGATCGTTGGCCCTTCGGGTTGTGGCAAGTCCACCTTACTTCGAATGGTGGCGGGCCTCGAAGAAATTACGGGCGGTCACATTTCAATTGGCAAGCGCATCGTGAACGACCTCGAACCCGCCGAACGCGACATTGCCATGGTGTTTCAAAACTACGCGCTCTACCCTCACATGAGCGTGTTTGAAAACATGGCCTACGGCTTGAAAATTGCCAAGGTCTCCATGGCTGACATTCAAACTCGGGTTGACAAAGCGGCCGGTATTTTGGAGTTGCGCAGCTTGCTCCAACGCAAACCCAGAGAATTGTCAGGCGGTCAGCGCCAGCGTGTGGCCATGGGCCGCGCCATCGTGCGACAGCCGCAGGTGTTTTTGTTTGACGAACCCTTGTCCAATTTGGACGCCAAACTTCGCGCCCAAACCCGTTTGGAAATTCAAAAGCTGCACCGCGAATTGGGCATCACTTCTTTGTTCGTCACACACGATCAAGTCGAAGCCATGACCTTGGCGCAACGAATGATTGTCATGAACGGCGGTGTGATGGAGCAATTTGGCACGCCCGAAGAAGTCTACAACCGACCCGCCAGCACCTTTGTTGCCAGTTTCATTGGGTCACCACCCATGAACTTGCTCAAGCAAGCATCGGGTCTGCCAGAAGGGCAAATTTTGGGTATTCGACCTGAGCACCTTGAGCTGGCCTCCCAAGGCTGGGAATTGAAAGTAGATACCGTTGAGCTGCTCGGCGCAGAACGCTTGGTACATGCCCATTTAGGCCATGAATCACTCACACTCAGACTCGACGCCAGCATGGCGGCGCCCAAGGTTGGCGAGCTTTTCCATGCCATGCCCAAAGCGGGCTGCATTCACCATTTCAATGCTGAAACAGGAAAACGTTTGTGACTCTGAATACTGCTAAGCCGCTCAAACCTTGGCCCTATCCAAGATGGGTTGCCCACCGCGGCGCTGGCACTTTGGCGCCCGAGAACACACTGGCTGCATTTCGCAAAGGCGCTGAATACGGCTATCGCATGTTTGAATGCGACGCCAAACTCAGTGCTGACGATGTGGTGTTTTTGATGCACGACGCCACACTGCAGCGAACCACCAATGGCCAAGGCATTGGCGGTGAACAAAGCTGGCTGCAACTGTCGCAGTTAGACGCAGGCAGTTGGCACTCTAGACACTTCAGTGGTGAGCCTCTGCTTACGCTGGCTAATTTGGCGCATTACTGCATTCGCAATCGTTATTTTCTGAACATTGAAATCAAACCGACACCTGGCCTTGAATTCAAAACAGGTGAGATCGTGGCCCAACAAGCGTCTCTGCTTTGGCAGCATGAGGCAGTTCCGCCATTGCTCACTTCTTTTCAAGTGGATGCATTGAAAGCGGCTCAGCAAGTCGCACCTCAATTGCCCAGAGGTTTGTTGCTGCACAACCTGCCTGAAGGCTGGCTAGACACTGCCAAGTCCTTAGATTGCAGCGCCGTCGTCTGCCAATATGCCTTGTGGACTCCCGAGATGGTAGACGCGGTTCACAACGCAGGCATGCGTTGTCTCAGCTACACCGTCAATGACGAATGGGCCACCCAGCACCTCATGGCGATAGGCACAGACGGCATCATCACGGACCGGGTCGATGCCTTCAGCCCCGCAACTTGAAGCGCATTTGCAAAGCCCACTCTAAAGTGGCACAAACCAAAATCAGGGCAGCATAAGTTGCCATTTTGCCGTCGTTACCCGTCATGACCAGACCCCCCACCAACACAGCCAAGCCGCAAAGGGCATTGAGCAGCCAACGCCAAAGCCACTTGATTTGAGATTGGCGTCTGAATTGGAACGAGCCCCACAGCGTGATTCCCAAGGAAAGTACCAGCGCAGGCAAGCCAAAATTCACCAAATGCCAAAATACGTCATCCCAAGTCATTCATTTCCTTCTTGTTGGTACAGGTTTTATAATCTGAAACATGGCAGTTTGGGCATTGGGGTTAAACCACACAACAGCCCCGCTCGATTTGCGCGGGCGGTTTGCCTTTGCCTTGGACCAATTGCCGCCTACTTTGCAGCAACTCAGGGGCAACTTGGCCTCTCACACAGCACGCGAACCTGAAGCCGCCATTCTCTCAACTTGCAACCGCACAGAAATTTATTGTGCCGCAGATCAGCTTGTGGTTGATGAAACGCTCAATTGGTTGGCTCAAACCGGTGGTGTCTCTGCCCAAGAACTGCGCGCCCACACCTACATGCTTGAAGAAGGCCATGTGGCCAGACATGCCTTCAGAGTGGCCAGCGGTCTCGACTCCATGGTCTTGGGTGAAGCGCAAATTTTGGGTCAACTCAAAGATGCTGTCAGAGCCGCAGAAGAGGCCGGCGCCTTGGGCAGCACCCTGAACCAATTGTTTCAACGCAGTTTTGCAGTCGCCAAAGAGGTGCGATCTACCACTGAAATTGGCGCCCATTCCATCAGCATGTCTGCCGCAGCGGTTCGCTTGGCAGGTCAAATTTTTGAAGACCTCACCAAAATCAAAGTTTTGTTTGTGGGCGCTGGTGAAATGATTGAGTTGGTGGTGACCCACTTTGCAGCCAAAAACCCACGCAGCATGGCCATCGCCAATCGCAGCATGGACCGCGGTGAAAAACTCGCCAATCAATATGGTGCTGAAGTGATGCGCCTGTCTGAACTGCCCGATCGGCTTCATGAATTTGATGCCGTCATCAGTTGCACCGCAAGCACTTTGCCCTTGATTGGCTTGGGCGCTGTAGAGCGCGCCTTGAAAAAACGCCGCAATCGGCCCATGTTCATGGTGGACTTGGCGGTGCCGCGCGACATCGAACCCGAAGTCAAATCCTTAGAAGACGTCTACCTCTATACCGTTGACGACTTGGCCAGCGTCATTCAAACAGGTCAGGCGCACCGGCAAGCGGCCGTGGCCGAAGCCGAAGTGATCATTGACGCAGGGGTGCAAAGTTTCATGCACTGGATGCTGCAACGGGGCAGCGTGCCTCTCATTCAACAGCTCAATGCACAAGCCGATGAGTGGCGCGAGGCCGAATTGGCGCGTGCTCGCAAAATGTTGGCCAAAGGTGACGATCCCGAAAAAGTGATGGAAGCACTGTCACGCGGCTTGACCCATAAGATGCTGCATGGCGCGATGGCAGAACTGAGAGAAGCAGATCCCGAACACGTGGCCCAAGCCACGCATGCTGTTCAACGTCTCTTCTTGCGCAAAGAACGCTAGCGACCCTCGCCCAAGCCTGCGTCGCATTGAGATGGCCTCAATGCCTCTTCCAATTTCTCGCAAAGATTCATGAAACCCTTTTTACGTCATCAGCTTGAGCGGTATGCCCAGCGTCTAGAAGAGCTGGACTTTTTGCTATCGCGCGAAGACATCATGGCCGACATGAGCCAGTTTTTAAAACTGTCGCGTGAACATGCTGAGGTGAGCGCCTTGGCCAAACGTTATGCGCGTTATTTGGAGCGCGAACGCGATGTAGAAGCTGCCCATGCCATGCTAGAAACCAACAGCGAAGACATTGAGATGCAAGCCATGGCAAATGAAGAAATTCAAAGTGCCTCACTAGAAATGAGCGAGTTGGAAGTTGAGTTGCAGCGCATGCTGCTGCCCAAAGATCCCGACGATGCACGGCCTGCTTATTTAGAAATTCGCGCTGGAACGGGCGGCGACGAGTCAGCGCTTTTTGCAGGCGACTTGCTTCGCATGTACACCAAGTTTTTTGAGCGCAAAGGCTGGCGTGCCGAAATCATGTCCGAATCTGCCAGTGAGTTGGGTGGCTACAAAGAGGTGGTGATTCGCATCGAGGGTGACCATGTGTTTGGCACCCTGCGCTTTGAATCGGGAGGCCACCGCGTGCAACGCGTGCCCACCACCGAAACACAAGGCCGCATTCACACCAGTGCTTGCACGGTGGCGGTTTTGGCAGAGCCCGATGAAGCCCAAGCCGTGACCATCAACCCTGCCGACTTGCGCATTGACACCTACCGCGCCAGCGGAGCGGGTGGTCAGCACATCAACAAAACTGACTCTGCTGTGCGCATCACGCACATTCCCACGGGCATTGTGGCTGAGTGCCAAGACGATCGCAGTCAACACCGCAACAAAGCCAAAGCCATGCAGGTTTTGTCGGCACGCATTCAAGAAAAAGACCGCAGCGAGCGCGCGGCCAAAGATGCGGCACTGCGCAAAGGGCTTATTGGCAGTGGCGATCGATCCGACCGAATTCGCACCTACAACTTTCCACAGGGACGGCTCACAGATCACCGCATCAACCTCACCTTGTACAAGCTGAGTTTCATCATGGAGGGTGATTTGGAAGAGGTCACCCAAGCCCTTCAAAATGCAAGGCAAGCCGAACAACTGGCTGATTTGGAATCAAGCTTGCCATCATGAACGTGGCGCAATGTTTAACGCGCGGCCAAGTCTTAGGGCTGCCCCGACTGGAGGCACAGATTCTGTTTTTGCATGCCATGGGCAGATCGCTGCACGACCGCGCTTGGCTGTTGGCGCACGATACCGACGAGGTATTGCCAGCGCAGCTTGAAGCCTTTGAAGCATTGGCACAGCGTCGACTGCAACATGAACCTGTGGCCTACATCGTGGGATACAAAGAGTTTTTCGGGCTGCGCTTGACCATCGACAAGCGCGTGCTTGACCCCAGACCTGACACCGAAGTGTTGGTGGAATGGGCCTTGGCATGCGGCGAAGGCTTAGAACGCCCCCGATACCTTGATTTGGGGACAGGCAGTGGCGCCATTGCTTTGGCGCTCAAATCTCAGCTGCCAGCTGCCGAAGTGTTGGCCGTAGACTGCAGCGCCGATGCTTTGAGCCTGGCGGCCCAAAATGCCCACAATCTGGCACTCCATGTCAGCTTTCAGCAAAGTCATTGGCTCTCTCAAGTTCAGGGCAAATTCAATGTGCTGGTGTCCAATCCGCCCTACATTGAAGACCATGACCCCCATTTGGCAGAACTGACCCACGAACCCCTTCAAGCCCTGGCCAGTGGCCCCGATGGCCTCCAAGACATCCGAAACATCGTTCAAAACGGGCCCAATCACTTGGAAGTGGGCGGCTGGCTGCTCATCGAACACGGCTGGAATCAGGCCGCAGCGGTCAGAGCCCTGCTTGAAAAAGCCGGCTTCAAGCAGGTACAGTCCAAATTCGACTTGGCAGGCATTGAACGCTGCTCTGGCGGCCAAAAATAGACCCTTGTCTGCAAATACCCCGGCAACATGAAATAATCACCCCATTGAAAGTTAACGAGGATTTCCCATGAGCGATACCCAAGCCCGCATTGATGATTTGGTCAAACAAAACGAAGTACTGCTTTTCATGAAGGGCAGCGCCAGTTTCCCCATGTGTGGTTTCTCTGGCCGTGCCATTCAAATTTTGAAGGCTTGCGGCGTTGATCCCAAGGCTGTCAAAACAGTCAATGTGTTGGACGATGCTGAAATTCGGAATGGCATCAAGGAATACAGCAACTGGCCCACCATTCCTCAGTTGTATGTGAAGGGCGAATTTGTGGGCGGCTCCGACATCATGATGGAAATGTACGAATCGGGCGAACTGATTCAAGTGTTGGGCACCACACCCAAAGAATAAGCACACCCAGTGTGTCAGTTCAAGCTTTTGTTTGAAGCTTGAAAATCAAATGGTTTCAGTCCACCGACTGAAGCCATTTTTTTTGCGCTGCCAACACAGCTTGAGGATAGGCCGACTGCCCACGGCTGCCGTTGTAACGGCCGAGTGCGTAGAACAAATCGCCACTTTCTCGCTCCAGCATGTGGCGCAAGATGACACAACCAAAGCGAAGCTGCGTTTGGGTATGAAACAAAACGCTTTCGTTGCCATCGCCAATGCTGCGCGTCCAAAAGGGCATGACCTGCATGTACCCCCTGGCACCCGCACTTGAGATGGCGTATTTTCTGAAAGCGCTTTCCACTTCAATCAAACCCAAGACCAAGGACAAAGACAAACCGGCGCGCCTGGCCTCATACCAAACTGTGTGCAAAAACTCAGAGCGATCGTCTGGGTGTTTCATCCATTGGCTTAAACGGTGCGAGGCTTTGCTTGTCCATTCCTTGAACTGCTTTTTTTCAAGCTCGGTGTTGAGAACTGGTGCGGGTGGGCCACTCTGCGACACAGCCTGACTGAGTGCCGTTCGAACTGAATCAGACAGCGCCTCTTCGGCTTGGTTGCCCGCCCAAGCGGGCTGAAAGAACGTTGGCGTCAACAGCAAAGACGGCACAAGGAGACTTGAATACACAAGCCCATGTCCGCCTTGCATGGCTTGGCGCAAAAATTTGCGTCGATGCAAATTCATGCGCGCGTCTTTCAGTGAGCCTGCGCCACTTTGCTGAAGACAAAGGCCGCAATGTCTGCGAGCGCTACTGCCGTAGCCGCTTCGTCGCGGCGGTGTTGGTACTCCACCTTGCCTTCTTTCAAACCACGGTCGCCCAAGGTGACGCGGTGCGGTACACCGATGAGCTCCCAATCGGCAAACATGGCACCAGGGCGCTCACCCCGATCGTCGAGCAACACATCCACACCAGCCGCCATGAGCTCGGCATAGAGTTTTTCAGACGCCGCTTTGACATCGGGGCTGCGATCGGCACCGATGGGGCAAATGACCACGGTGAAAGGCGCAATGGCGTCAGGCCAAATGATGCCCTTGGCATCGTGGTTTTGCTCAATGGCCGCAGCGGGCAAGCGCGTCACACCTATGCCGTAGCAACCCATTTCCAAAAACTGAGGCTTGCCGTTTTCGTCCAAGAACGTGGCGTTCATGGCTTGGCTGTACTTGGTGCCCAAATAGAACACGTGGCCCACTTCAATGCCGCGCTCAATGGCCAAAGCACCTTGGCCATCGGGCGACATATCGCCCGCCACCACATTGCGCAAGTCGGCCACCATCATGGGTTCTGGCACATCGCGGCCCCAGTTGACGCCCGTGATGTGGTGGTCTGCTTGATTAGCGCCGCAAATCCAATCGGCCATGACGGCCACTTCGCGGTCGGCCACCACGTTCAAGGGCTTCTTCAAATTCAAGGGGCCGAGATAACCAGGCTTGCAGCCAAAATGTTCGTCAATCTCGGTCAAGGTGGCAAAACGGAAGCCCGCATTCAAACCTGGCAGTTTGCCCACTTTGACCTCGTTCATGTCGTGATCGCCGCGCAGCAGCAACAGCCAAACTTTGGAGGCTTTGATGTTGCCCTGCTCGTCTGTTTCATCGGTGGCCAAGACCAAAGATTTCACAGTGCTTGACAAAGGGACGTCCAACAAAGCGGCCACATCTTCGCAAGTGCTCTTGCCGGGCGTGGGTGTGAGGGTTTGGGGCTTGGACGCAGCAGGTCGCGAATGTGCAGGCGCCAAAGCTTCCGCCTTTTCCATGTTGGCCGCGTAATCGCTTTGGGGGCAATACACAATGGCGTCTTCGCCGGTGGCCGCAATCACTTGAAACTCTTCGCTCAAATCGCCGCCAATGGCGCCACTGTCGGCCGCCACAGCACGGTAGCTCAAACCAAAGCGGTCAAAGATTTTGCGATAGGCATCGGCCATGATCTTGTAGCTTTGTTTGGCCGCGACTTGGTCGCGGTCAAAGCTGTAAGCGTCTTTCATGATGAACTCGCGGCCGCGCATCAAGCCAAAGCGGGGGCGGCGCTCGTCGCGAAATTTGGTTTGAATTTGGTAGAAGTTCTTGGGCAGCTGTTTGTAGCTTCGCAGCTCTTGGCGAGCCACATCCGTGATCACTTCTTCGCTGGTGGGTTGCACCACATAGTCGCGGCCATGGCGGTCCTTGATGCGCAAGAGTTCAGGGCCCATTTTTTCAAAACGTCCCGTTTCTTGCCAAAGCTCTGCGGGTTGCACCACCGGCATGGTCATTTCAATGGCACCCGCGCGGTTCATTTCTTCGCGCACGATGGCTTCCACTTTGCGAATGACGCGCAGGCCCATGGGCATGTAGTTGTAAATGCCGGCGCCCAAGCGTTTGATCATGCCTGCGCGCATCATGAGTTGATGGCTGACCACCTCGGCGTCAGCAGGCGCTTCTTTGAGGGTGGAAATTAAAAATTGACTGGCTTTCATGGGCTATTTCCAAGCGTACTCAGGGTGAGTCCTAATGTTGCACAGAACCGTCCGTGCATAATGGACACAGTTTAAAAATTTGGGATTTGATTATGCTTGACCGCGAAGGCTTTCGGCCTAACGTCGGCATCATTCTGCTCAACCAGAAAAATCAGGTGTTCTGGGGCAAGCGCATCCGAACCCACAGTTGGCAGTTTCCGCAAGGCGGCATTGACCGGGGCGAAAGCCCTGAACAAGCCATGTTTCGAGAACTGCACGAAGAAGTGGGGCTCCTGCCGGAGCATGTGCGCATCGTGGCCC
>CANFJC010000062.1 GCA_947447245.1 Comamonadaceae bacterium | reverse complement strand
GCGCAACTACACCATCAACGACATGCTCACGCGCTATTTGCGCATGAAAGGCTACAACGTGCTCATGCCCATGGGCTGGGATGCGTTTGGTTTGCCGGCCGAAAACGCAGCCCTTAAAAACGGTGTGCCGCCCGCCAAGTGGACCTACGAAAACATCGCTTACATGAAGAAGCAGATGCAAGCCATGGGCTTGGCCATCGACTGGAGCCGCGAAGTGGCCACCTGTGACGCCAGCTACTACAAGTGGAACCAATGGTTGTTCTTGAAGATGCTAGAAAAGGGCATCGCCTATCGCAAAACTCAAGTCGTCAACTGGGATCCGGTGGACCAAACGGTGTTGGCCAACGAACAAGTGATTGACGGCAAAGGCTGGCGCACGGGTGCGGTGGTCGAGAAGCGCGAGATCCCTGGCTATTACCTCAAGATTACGGATTACGCCGAAGAGCTGCTCGATTTTGTGACCGGCGACAAACTGCCCGGCTGGCCCGAGCGCGTGAAGCTGATGCAAGAAAACTGGATTGGCAAATCCACGGGTGTGCGCTTTGCGTTTCCGCACGACATTCGCGGCGCCAATGGCCAGCTCATTCAAGACGGCAAGATGCATGTGTTCACGACAAGGCCCGACACCATCATGGGTGTGACGTTTTGTGCGGTGGCACCTGAGCATCCCTTGGCAGCACATGCGGCACTCAAGCAACCCGCCTTGGCCACGTTCATCGAGACTTGCCAAAAGGGCGGCACCACCGAAGCCGAGTTGGCAGTCAAAGAAAAAGAAGGCATGCCCACGGGCTTGTTTGTCTCGCATCCGCTCACAGGCAAACCAGTGGAAGTGTGGGTGGGCAACTATGTGCTCATGAGCTACGGCGATGGCGCTGTCATGGGCGTGCCTGCGCACGACGAGCGCGATTTTGAATTTGCCTTGAAGTACAAACTGCCCATTCAGCAAGTGGTAGCGTCTAAAGGCATCAGCTTTAGCCACACCGAATGGCACGATGGCTTTGGTGACAAGGCCAATGGCGTGCTGGTCAACTCTGGCCCATACGATGGTTTGAGTTTCAAAGAGGCGCTCGAAGCCGTGGCAGCCGACTTGGCTGCCAAAGGTTTGGGCGAGAAGAAAACCACTTGGCGTCTGCGCGATTGGGGCGTCAGCCGTCAACGCTATTGGGGCACGCCTATTCCCATCATCCATTGCGATGAACACGGCGCAGTACCGGTGCCCGAAAAAGATTTGCCCGTGGTCTTGCCACTGGATTGCATTCCCGATGGCTCGGGCAATCCGCTGAACAAACACGAAGGCTTTCATGCCGGCGTGGTGTGCCCCGTGTGCGGTAAACCATCGCGCCGTGAGACCGACACCATGGACACGTTTGTCGATTCGTCTTGGTACTTCATGCGCTATTGCGACCCGACCAACGCCGACAAGATGGTGGCCGAAGGCGCTGACTACTGGATGCCCATGGACCAGTACATTGGGGGCATTGAACACGCTATTTTGCATTTGCTCTATGCGCGCTTCTGGACCAAAGTGATGCGCGATTTAGGCTTGGTGAAAGTGGACGAGCCCTTCACCAAGTTGCTCACGCAGGGCATGGTGTTGAACCACATTTATTCACGTCGCACCGACAAGGGTGGCAAAGATTATTTCTGGCCACAAGATGTTGAAAATGTTTTGGCTGAAGACGGCAAAGTGACGGGTGCACGTTTGAAAAAAGCCGTGGGTGCTTTGCCAGAGGGCACTGCCATCGACTACGAAGGCGTGGGCACCATGTCCAAGTCGAAAAACAACGGCGTCGACCCCCAAGACTTGATTGAAAAATACGGCGCAGACACGGCGCGCTTGTACACCATGTTCACGGCACCGCCCGAAGCCACTTTGGAGTGGAACGATGCGGCGGTCGAAGGCAGCTACCGTTTTGTGCGCCGAGTTTGGAACTATGCCGTCAAAGTGGAAGGCGCTTTGAAAGTGGGCTTGGGCCTTGACCACTCTCAGCCCATCAGCTTCAGCGCCGAGGCCAAAAAATTGCGCCTTGAAATTCATTCGGTCTTGCGTCAAGCCAATTACGACTACGAGCGCATGCAATACAACACCGTGGTGTCTGCTCTCATGAAGATGCTCAACACGCTGGAAGATACGCCGCTGTCTGCGTCTAAAGATGCGAGCGACAACGCGGCCTTGGCCGAGTGCTATGCCATCTTGTTGCGCGTGATGTACCCCGCTTGCCCGCATTTGGCTTTCCAGTTGTGGAACGATTTGGGCTATGGTGCAAGCCAAGGCGATTTGCTCGATGTGGCCTGGCCTGTTGTTGACGAAACAGCTTTACAACGCGACGAGATTGAACTCATGTTGCAAATCAACGGCAAGCTGCGTGGCTCGCTCACGGTGCCAGCCAATGCCGACAAGGCAGCCATTGAGCAAGCGGCTGCGGCACATGAACAAGTGACCAAGCAAAGCGCTGGTGCGGCACCGAAGAAAATCATTGTGGTGCCTGGCCGTTTGGTCAATGTGGTGTTGTAAAGCGTATTTCATCTCAGCGCCTACAGACTCAAGCATGAACACATCACCACAGTTGCTAAGCCGTCGCCAATCGCTCAAAGCCCTGGGGCGCAGCTTGGCAGGCGGCGCGCTTTGGGGTGGCTTGGCCGCAACGGGTTTGTCGGGCTGTGGTTTTCAATTGCGCCAAAGCGCTGACTTGCCTTTCAAAACCTTGTTTTTGATCTTGCCGCGGCAATCGGCCTTGGGCACAGACTTGCGGCGCAATTTGGCCAGTCAAGCCAACTTGAAAGTCTTCACCGAAGCCCGCGACATGGCCACCTCTGAGGTGGTGTTGGATGTCATGTCTGAAGTGCGTGAGCGCGTGGTGGTGGGTTTGAATGCGTCGGGGCAAGTGCGTGAATTGCAATTGCGCTTGAAAGTGAAGTTTCGTTTGCGCACGCCGCAAGGCCTGAACCTCATTCCAGAAGTTGAGTTGCAGCAGCAGCGCGACCTGAGTTTTTTGGAGTCTGCGGCCTTGTCCAAAGAAATTGAAGAAACCATGATGTACCGAGACATGCAGGTCGACATCGTGCAGCAAATTTTGCGCCGATTGGCTGCTGTCAAATCCCTTTAAAGCCAGCGCAAAGGTCCTCCTTCTTTATGCAATTGGCCCTGCCTCAGCTTCAAGCACATCTGCAAAAAGGCTTGCGCAGTCTTTACACTTTGCACGGCGATGAAGCTTTGTTGGTGCAAGAAGCGGCCGATGCCATTCGCGCAGCGGCGCGCCAACAAGGCTATACCGAACGCAGCGTGCATGTGGTGTCTGGCGCTCACTTTGATTGGAGCGAGGTGCTGGCAGCAGGCGGGTCCATGAGCCTTTTTGCCGAGCGTCAAATATTAGAAATTCGCGTGCCCACTGGCAAGCCCGGCAAAGAGGGCAGCCCCATGATTCAGCAACTGGCACAGAGCGCAGAAGGCAACGACAGCACCTTGACCTTGTTTGTGCTGCCCCGTTTGGACAGCGCCACCAAAAAGGGCGCATGGTTTGGGGCCTTGGAGCAATTTGGTGTCTCTTTGCAAATTGACTCTTTAGACAGAGCCCAATTGCCACAGTGGATCGCGCAGCGATTGAAGTTGCAACATCAAAGTGTTGCATCTGGACAAGATGGTCAACATTGTTTGCAATTTTTTGCAGATCGCGTGGAGGGCAATTTGCTGGCCGCCCATCAAGAGATTCAAAAACTCAGTTTGTTGTACCCCGCCGGTGAACTGACGCATGCGCAAGTGGAAAGCGCTGTCATGAATGTGGCGCGCTACGATGTTTTTAAATTATCGGAAGCGGTGTTGGCGGGGCAAGTGGCCCGTGTGCAACGCATGCTAGATGGTTTGCAAGCCGAAGGCGAGGCGGCCGTCTTGGTGCACTACACCTTGGCCGAAGACATCCGCGCGTTGAAGCGAGTCAAAGATGCCATGGCAGAGGGCCGACCCTTGCCCATGGCGCTGCGCGAGCAACGCATTTGGGGCGCGCGTGAAAAACTTTTTGAACGCGTGCTGCCCAAATTGTCAACGGCTCGCTTGGCACAGTTGCTGAAAAATGCCCACCAAGTGGATGGCATTGTGAAAGGCTTGAAAGTGGCCGATTGGCCCACCGACCCTTGGCAAGCCTTGCAGCGATTGGCTTTGAGAGTCTCGAGCGCCTGCGCGATCAAAGCTTAAGCTTTCTAGCTTGTGAGCCCAATTCACAGAATGCACACACAACACGCGGGATGGCGGTAAAAAGTGGGGGCAAAGGCCTACACTTCAGGCACGAACAAAAGGGAAACTGTCACCATGCCATTTAACTTGTCTTTCTCTGTTGAAAAAACACGCCAATGGGCTTTGCTGTCAGTGGCATTTTTAAATGCCTTGGCGATGCTGACTTTGAATGCGCAAGCGCAAACGGCAGACAGCAACTTCCCTACGCAAAGCATCAAAATTTTGGTGGGCTTTGCGCCCGGGGGAAGCTCTGATACGGTGGCGCGCATCATGGTGCCCAAGCTCACAGAATTGTTCAAACAAACTGTGGTGATTGACAACAAGCCGGGTGCTGGTGGCAACATTGCCACGGACTTGCTCACCAAAGCGAGCCCTGATGGCCACACCATCATGCTAGGCACGGTTGGCTCTTTGTCAGTCAACCAGCATCTGAACAAACTGAACTACGACCCCGTGGTCGATACGGCGGCGCTGTCTTTGTGCGTGGTTTTCAGCAATGTGTTGGTGGTCAATTCAGCCAGCGATGTCAAAACATTTGAAGATTATTTGAAGCAGGCCCGCCAAGACAATTCCAAAATGTCGTTTGGTTCGTCCGGCATCGGTGGGGGCGGCCACTTGGCCGGTGAGATGCTCAAAATTGCCGCCAACTTGAACAACCAACATGTGGCCTATCGCGGTGGCGCGCCTGCCATGAACGATTTGTTGGGGGGCGTTTTGCCGTCTATCTTTTCAAGCCCGACGGATGCGGTTCAACACATCCAATCGGGCAAACTGCGCCCCTTGGTCACCACCGGCTCCAAGCGTTTGGAGACCTTGCCCAATGTGCCCACCATTGCTGAGTCGGGCTTTCCCGGCTTTGAAGCAACCAACTGGTATGCCTTTGCAGCGCCCGCCAAAACTTCGCCCGAAGTCATCAAGCGTTTGAATGCGGCATTGGTTGCCACCTTGAAGGATCCGGGGGTGGTGGCGCAGTTGCGCAAATTGGGTTTAGAGCCCACACCCACCAGCCCTGCTGAAGCCGCACGCTACATCAAAGCAGAAAGCGAAAAATGGGGCACCGTGGTTCGCAAAGCGAACATCAAGGGCAGTTAATCGCTCTAACATCAAAAAGGGACGTTCATGGGTTCAACCCTCGCAGAAAAATTATTGGCACGCCACGCAGGTCTGCCGCAAGTGCACGCAGGTGACTTGGTCGTAGCGGGCGTGACCTTTGCCATGGTGCACGATGCACGCGCGCCCAACACCATTCGCATGGTCGAAAAAATGGGCGCCAAGTCTTTGCCCTTCGCCCACCAAACGGCTTGGGTCTTGGATCATTTTTCGCCACCACCCACCCTTGAGGCAGCCCAAGGGCACACCGCCATGCGCCAATTTGCCGACCAGCATGGCAGTGTTTTGTACGACATTGGCGATGGCATTTGCCACCAAGTTTTGCCGGAAGGTGGACACCTCACATGTGGTGATTTGATTGTCGGCACCGATACCCATTCAGTCACTTACGGCGCTTTCAACGCGTTTGGCACAGGCATTGAAGGCACCGATGTGAGCGCCGTCATGGCCACTGGCAAGGTGTGGCTGCGCGTCCCTGAATCTGTGAGAGTGGTTCTCAAGGGCCGTTTGCAACCTGGCGTCTGGGCCAAAGATGTCACCTTGCACATGCTGGGCAAGTTTGGCGCAGAAGGCTTGAATTACCGCGCCATCGAATATGTAGGCTCTGCGGTTGAGGCCATGGAAATAGACGACCGCATGACGCTGTGCAATCACGCAGCAGAGCTGGGCGCCAAGGCAGCCTTGCTTGAAGCCGATGAAAAAACAATGGCCTGGTTAAAAGCACATGGCGCCAAAACACCCGCCCCTTTGAGTGCCGATGCCGATGCGCATTACGCCGATCATTTTGAAATTGACACCTCGCAACTGGCACCCCAGGTCGCACGCAAACATGCCGTGGATGACATCGTGTCGGCTCACGAAGTGATAGGTCAAAAAATCAATTTCGCTTTGATCGGAACCTGCACCAACGGACGCTTGGACGACATTCGCCAAGCCGCAGCGGTGCTCAAGGGCAAGCGAGTTGCCAAAGGTGTTCGCATGATCATCACGCCTGCCTCACGCCAAATTTATTTGGCGGCGGCACGCGAAGGATTGATTGAAGCCCTCACGGAGGCGGGCGCTTCTGTTGAGGCCGCAGGTTGTGGCACTTGTGTCGGCATTACCAATCACCTCATTCCGGGTGATCGAGAAGTCGTCATCTCGAGTGCCAATCGAAATTTCCAAGGTCGCTTGGGCAATCACGATGCCGACATTTGGCTGGGCTCAGCCGCCACTGTGGCGGCTTCGGCATTGACCGGTTTCATCACCGACCCGCGCACCGTGGCCGGTGGACAATGGGAGGCCTCGCATGCTTGATCAAGCCATTCAAGGACGCGTTTACGTGTTGGGTGATGACGTCAACACCGATTTAAATTGTTCTGGCAAATACTTGCCGGGCAAAGACGAAGCCTTCATTGCAGCCCAAGCCTTTGAAGCGATAGCGCCAGGATTTGCTGCCAGATTTACAGAAGGCGGCATCATCGTGGCAGGCACGCACTTTGGCATCAATTCCTCCCGCGAACAGGCCGTGCACATTTTGCGGCGCATGGGTGTGGCCGCCATCGTGGCCCCGTCTTTTGGCCGACAGTTTTTTCGCAACGCCATCAACAATGGCTTGCCGGTGGTGGAATGCGATGTGTCTGGCATTCAAGAAGGGGACAGCATGGAAGTCGACATGGCAGGTCAAAAAGTGTGTGTGTCGGCCCGTCAATTAACGCGCCCCTTGGGTGCTGTGCCCGAAGCCATTCGCGCCATTTTGCGCGAAGGCGGCCTCATTCCTTTTCTCAAAAAATACCCCGATTGGAAAATCACAGCATGAGTGCCATGCCAACTCCCACGCAACTGCGCACCCAATTGCGTGCTCGTTTAAAGGCTGCCCAACATGGCGGTACCGCATTGATTGCGCCAGGCGTTTTCGACGGTTATGGCGCGCGCATGGTGCAGCAGCAGGGCTACGAAGCCGTTTACATGACGGGCAATGGCGTGTCAGCGTCCTTGCTAGGGCGACCCGATGTGGGGCTCATTGATTTGTCTTTGATGGCGGGTCACGCCAGGCGCGTGGCCTCTTGTGTCAACCTGCCGCTCATTTGCGATGCCGACACGGGTTACGGCAATGTGGTGGGCGTGAAGCGCACCATTGAAGAGTTTGAAGCAGCAGGCGTGGCCGCCATTCACATGGAAGACCAAATTTCCCCCAAGCGCTGCGCACAACTGCCTGGCGATCGGAGTGTGTTGCCTTTTCGAGAAGCGGTGGCCAAAATTGAAGCGGCCGTGGCAGCGCGCAAAGACGATCAATTCATGATCATTGCCCGAACCGACAGTGTGGGTGCCGAGGGCTTGGCCGCGGGGATTCAACGCGCACAGGCTTTTCAAAAAGCCGGGGCAGACGCAGTGTTTGTGGAGTTGAAAGCGCATGACGGTTTGTTAGACGATCTCAAGCGCATTGCCCAATCACTCAGCATTCCTTGTACCGTGAACATCGATGCCGGTGGGCCCTTGTTGGGGCTGCCCGCTTCGCAGTTGCACCAGCACGGGATAGCCTTGGCCATTTATCCGGCTCTATTGCGCAACGCCGTTGGTTTTGCCATGCGCGAGGCCTTGCAGCATTTGCAAAAAGACGGCCACACGCTGGCGGCCAAGCCCAGACTGCTCAGCTCAAAAGAGTACAACGACTGTTTGGGATTGCCTGAAATAGAGAATTGGGAAGGTCAATTCCCCGTTTGAGCCTAAGAGTGCGAAAATAGGCGCATGAACGCAAATTCGCAAACAACTTTGCAGACCCCAATGCAAATTTTGGGGCAGCAAGCCAAAGTGGCCTCAGCCGCCATGGCCAAGGCATCGACTGCCACCAAAAACAGGGCTTTGAAACGCTTGGCGGCTTTGCTGCGCGACAACACAGAAGCACTCCAAATTGACAACGCCAAAGATTTGGCGCGTGCCCAAGCCGCGGGTTTGGCGGTGCCCATGGTTGACCGCTTGCGCCTCACGCCTCAAATACTGGCCACCTGCGCCGAAGGCTGTGAACAATTGGCAGCCATGCCCGATGTCATTGGTGAAATCTTGGGCATGAAACAACAGCCCAGCGGCATTCGCGTGGGTCAAATGCGCGTGCCGCTAGGTGTGTTCGGCATGATTTTCGAAAGCCGTCCCAATGTCACCATTGAAGCAGCCAGCTTGTCGATCAAAAGTGGCAACGCTTGTATTTTGCGAGGCGGCTCTGAAGCCATTGATTCCAACAAAGCCTTGGCGCTTTTGGTTCAGCAAGCCTTGCAAGAAGCTGGTTTGCCGGCCCATGCGGTGCAGTTGGTGCAAACCACCGACCGCGAGGCGGTGGGTCAACTCATTGCCATGCCAGAGTATGTGGATGTCATCATTCCCCGTGGCGGCAAGGGACTCATTGAGCGTGTCAGCCGCGAGGCCAAAGTGCCTGTCATCAAACACCTCGATGGCAACTGCCATACCTATGTGGACGACACCTGTGATGTGGCCATGGCCGTGAAGGTGGCCGACAACGCGAAAACGCAAAAGTACAGCCCTTGCAATGCCAGCGAAGGCTTGCTGGTGGCACAAGGTGTGGCCGCAGAATTTCTGCCACTCATTGGCAAAGTCTATGCAGACAAAGGCGTTGAAATGCGTTGCTGCCCCAAGGCCAAAGTGATTTTGTCGCAGGTAGCCGGTGCCAAGTTGCTAGACGCTACCGAACAAGATTGGTTCGAAGAATATTTGGCACCCATCATCAGCATCAAAGTGGTGGAGGGCTTGGACCAAGCCATTGCCCACATCAACCATTACTCAAGCCATCACACCGATGCCATCCTCACGCGCAATCACCTGCATGCACAGCGCTTCTTGCGAGAAGTCGACTCTGCCAGCGTGCTGGTCAATGCCAGCACCCGATTTGCGGATGGTTTTGAATTTGGTTTAGGTGCAGAAATTGGCATCTCGACCGATAAGTTCCATGCCCGTGGGCCGGTCGGTATGGAGGGACTCACTTCGCTCAAGTACGTGGTGCTGGGCGACGGTGAAGTTAGAAATTAAAACGTAAAAGGCCCCTATGGTTCCGCATTTAGTCACGGCCTTGAATGGCCCCATCAACGAACTTGAACAAAGGGTTCTTGATTCCATGCCCGCCATTGAACGCTGGTTCAGGCTGGAGTGGATGGAGCACACGCCCCCCATTTACACCTCGGTGGACATTCGCAATGCGGGTTTCAAGTTGGCCCCCGTCGATACCAATTTGTTTCCTGGAGGCTGGAACAATTTGTCAACAGAGATGCTGCCTTTGGCGGTGCAAGCGGCTCAAGCGGCCATTGAAAAAATTTGCCCCGAAGCCAAGAACCTGCTCATCATTCCTGAGAACCACACGCGCAACACCTTTTATTTGAGCAATGTGGTTCAGTTGCAGCGCATCTTTCACATGGCGGGCCTCAATGTGCGCATTGGCTCGATCAACCCCGAAATCAAAGAAGCCACCCTCATTGATTTACCGGGTGGCGAACAAGTCACCTTAGAGCCTGTCATTCGCACCAAGCACCGCTTGGGTCTGAAAGATTTTGACCCTTGCACCATTTTGCTGAACAATGATTTGTCGGCAGGCGCGCCCGGTATTTTGGAAGAGTTGCATGAGCAGCACTTGTTGCCACCCTTGCATGCAGGATGGAGTGTGCGTCGCAAAACCGTGCATTTTCAGAGCTATGAAGAAGTGGCCAAACGCTTTGGCAAGTTGTTGGGCATTGACCCCTGGCTGATCAATCCCATGTTCAGCCAATGCGGCGATGTCAATTTTGCAGAAGGCGTGGGCATTGAAGCCCTGCGCAGCAATGTCGACTCGCTCTTGACCAAAATCAAACGCAAATACAAAGAATACGGCATCAACGAAAAGCCGTTTGTGGTGGTCAAAGCCGACAACGGCACCTACGGCATGGGCATCATGACAGTGCGCGATGTGTCCGACCTCGATCAACTCAACCGCAAAACACGCAACAAAATGAGCGTGATCAAAGACGGCCAAGTGGTCAGCGACGTCATCATTCAAGAAGGCGTGCTCACCAATGAGCGCATGAACGATGCGGTGGCCGAACCTGTGGTGTACATGATGGACCGTTATGTGGTGGGCGGCTTCTACCGGGTTCATGCAGAACGCGGTGTTGATGAAAACTTGAATGCGCCGGGCGCCAGTTTTGTACCCTTGGCTTTTGCCGAAACCCCTCACCTGCCTCAGCCTGGCATGAAGCCTGGCGCCAGCGTCCCTAACCGCTTTTACATGTATGGCGTGATTGGCCGATTGGCCATGTTGGCCGCCAGTTATGAGCTGGAGTCGACCGATCCCGAAGCCGAGGTTTACGACTAAAGTATTCGGAAATATCTGTCAGTTGTTGCGGTGCAACATTTCCAGACAGTGCTGTCTTTTAGACGTCAGCCTCCATGGCAAAGATCTGAAAAGAGGCGCAGAATCGCGGTCATTCTGAACAAAAGCCCCGCCTCGATGCTGGGCTGATTTTTTGTGTCTTCAAGCAAATCTTCTTTAACCGCCCTGACCGTCGGCGCGATCGGCGTGGTCTACGGCGACATCGGTACCAGTGTTTTGTATGCGTTGAAGGAGGTCTTTGGCTCTGGTCATGTGGCCTTCACACCAGAGAACATCTACGGCATCCTTTCCATTTTCTTCTGGACACTCACTACCATTGTGTCGGTCAAGTATGTGACCTTGGTGCTGCGTGCTGACAATCACGGCGAAGGTGGTTTGGTGGCCATGTTGGCCTTGGCATCACAGTCAGTGAAAGACAAGCCTCGTTTGCGCAAAGTGCTGTTGCTGGTCGGTATTTTTGGCACTTGCTTGTTCTACGGCGATGGTGTGATCACACCTGCCATTTCGGTGCTTTCTGCTGTGGAGGGTTTGGAGATTGTTTCGCCCGCCTTTAAGAATGCGGTCATTCCGCTCACATTGTTGATTTTGTTTGCCCTCTTTGTGGTGCAAAAGCGAGGCACCACTGGCATTGGCAAATTCTTTGGGCCGATTACATTGGTTTGGTTTGCTGCCATTGCCATTTTGGGCATCTATCACATCTCGGCGCATCCTGAAATTTTGTGGGCCATCAGCCCCCACTATGCGGTGATGTTCATGTGGGAGAACCCTGGCACCACCTTCGTCATTTTGGGTGCCGTGGTCTTGTGCGTGACGGGTGGCGAGGCGCTTTATGCCGACATGGGCCACTTCGGTAAGCAACCTATTCGACTGGCTTGGTTCACCACCGTCATGCCGGCTTTGACTTTGAATTATTTTGGTCAAGGTGCGTTGTTGTTGTCCAACCCCGAGGCTGTCAAAAATCCTTTTTTCATGATGGCTCCTGATTGGGCCCTGATTCCATTGGTCTGCTTGGCCACCATGGCCACCGTCATTGCTTCTCAAGCTTTGATCACAGGCGCCTTCAGTGTCACCAAGCAAGTCATTCAGCTGGGTTATTTGCCCCGCTTGCAAGTGCTTCACACCAGCGTGAAGGAATTGGGCCAAATCTACATTCCCTTCGTGAACTGGGGTTTGTTTGTCTTGATTGTGTTGGCCGTTGCCTTGTTTAAATCTTCTAGCAATTTGGCAGCAGCCTACGGCATTGCGGTGTGTACCGATATGCTGATCACAACCACACTGACGTTCTTTGTGATTCGCTACAGCTGGAAATTGCCGCTTTCACTTTGCATTGGCGCAACCGGATTTTTCTTTGTGGTGGACTTT
>CANFJC010000061.1 GCA_947447245.1 Comamonadaceae bacterium | reverse complement strand
ATGCCAAGCGAGGCAGAACGTTCACCCCTCTTTTTCACCCCGCAATATCAAAGCCTGGGTCATGTGCCAGAGGGCACCAGCATCGATTTTTTCTTTTCCTTAAGAAGCCCCTACTCCGCCATCAGTTGCGCCAAGTTGTTTCCTTGGGCCAAAGACAATGGCGTGCAAGTGAACTTGCGCTACGTGCTGCCCATGGTGATGCGCGGCTTGCCAGTGCCCGCCGAAAAAAGAAAATACATCAGCTTGGATGCGGCTCGTGAAGCCTTTGTTCAAAATGTGCCATTTGGACGACTCAATGACCCTGTGGGCAAACCCACTGAGCGAGGGCTGGCCCTGATTCCATTTGCCCAAATGCACGAATTGGCCGAAGACTACGTGATGTCCTTCATGCAAGGTGTTTGGTCAGAGGGCTTAGATGCTGGCACAGATGCCCATCTTCAAATCATTGTTGAGCGCTGCGGCCTTCACTGGCAAGCTGCCAAAGATATTTTGAAGAGTCAAAGCAATGAGCAACACTGGCGCGCAGTTGCAGAGCAAAACAGACAAGCCCTTTCTGGGCTGGGTTTGTGGGGTGTTCCTTCCTTCAAATTTGACGACACCGCAGTCTGGGGCCAAGACCGATTCTGGGTCATTGAAAAAGCTTTGCACGATCGGTTTGATCTGCCTCCCTCTCATTGAATCATGACATTCTCAAGCCGTACCCTTCGAACTTTCTTGGCAGTTTCAGCCAGTGCAGCGCTACTGATTTGCACACCCGTTTGGGCCAAACGACCTAACATCGTTGTGATGCTGGCAGACGACTGGGGCTTCAGTGATGTGGGCGCTTTTGGCGGTGAGATTCAAACACCGAATCTGAACCAATTGGCACAAAACGGCATTCGCTTTTCTAATTTTCATGTCAGTGCGTCTTGCTCTCCTACTCGGTCAATGCTGCTCACAGGTGTCGACAATCACCTCAATGGTGTGGGCAACATGCGAGAAACCATTCCGCAATCCCATGTGGGTCGAGCAGGTTATTTGAGTGTGCTCAATCAGCGTGTGGTCACGGTGTCAAGCTTGTTGCAAGACAGTGGCTACCGAACCTACGCGGCCGGCAAATGGCATGTGGGCAAAGAAGCGCACAATTTACCGCCTGCCCGAGGCTTTGATCGGTCCTTGGTGATGGGGGACAGCGGTTCTGACAACTGGGAAACCGCTAAGTTGTACATGGACCTCACAGACAAAGTGTATTGGTATGACAACGGGCAAGAAGCCAAGATGCCCAAAGAGTTTTACTCGTCTGAGTTTTATATCAGCAAAACGCTTGAGTACCTCAAAGCGGATGCCAAATCAGACAAACCTTTTTTTGCCTACATCGCCTTCCAAGCCAACCATATTCCTGTTCAGGCGCCCCAATCGTTCATCGACAAATACAAAGGCCGATATGACGCAGGCTGGGATGTGTTGCGCAATGAGCGTCGAGACAAAGCCATCGCACTTGGCCTCATTCCAGCCAATTCCAAAATGGCCCATTTGCCTTCAACGCATGTGGCCTGGAATTCTTTGAGTGCAAGCGACAAAGCCTATCAAGCACGTCGCATGGAAGTTTATGCAGCCATGGCCGAAGCCATGGACTTTCACATTGGCCGCCTCACCGCACATTTGAAAGAAACGGGTGAATTTGATCAAACTGTTTTTATGTTTCTGTCTGACAACGGCGCAGAGGCTTCAGATCCTTATGCGGTGACAGTTGGTCGTTGGTGGTTGGATCAGCAATACAACCGAGAACTCGATCGTTTGGGCAGCAAAGGCACCTTCAGCATCATTGGCCCCAACTGGGCCAGTGCGGCCACAGCGCCTTTGAGTACCTACAAATTTTTTGCGGGTGAAGGTGGCATTCGAGTGCCACTTATTATTTCAGGCATTCCCAATATGCCAAAGTCTGCCAGCAATCGCGTCCATGCCAGCCTAACCCACGTCAATGACATCGTGCCCACCCTGCTTGACTTGGCCAGCGTTCAGCACCCTGGTACCCTTTACAAAGGCCAAACCATTTATCCCCTAACGGGTCACAGCCTCATGCCAGTGATCACTGGCGACGCAAGCAGAGTTCGGGGGCCAGATGAAATTCTGGGTTACGAGTTGTCTGGCAACCAAGCCTTGTTCAAGGGCGACTATAAATTGCTGAGCAACTTGGCACCCGTTGGCGACGGCAAATGGCATTTGTTCAACATCGTCAAAGACCCTGGTGAAACACATGATCTGCAACTCGAGATGCCAGAGCTCTTTTTGAGCATGCAGGCCGACTATGCCAAATGGGCCAAAGCCAATGGCGTGCTTGAAATGCCCAAGGGCTACGACCCGATTGATCAAGTCATCATCAACTCATTGGTCTTTGTTTACTGGCCCAGGTACAAGATGCTGCTGATCGGTCTTTTGAGCATCTTGCTGCTGGGCACATTTTGGTTTTGGCGTCGGCGCAAACACAACGCGCTTTCACCAGTTGCCCATTGAGCCAATACCATGGCGCCGTCTGGTTACTTTGACAGCCCTTGGCCTTGCGAAGACGCAGGGCCTTCTAGGCTTCAAACACCTCACAACACGAGCTGCTTGAATTTGCAACCTGGCATGAAGTTGGCGTGCACTTCCAAACGCACACAGATGTCGACCATGACGGTACTCGGTGCACCCGGTGAAGTGTTTCTTCTCACACACTCTGTACTGCGCACTTACATGGGCCTGGCCACCACGGCGCAAGTTTCTCGCATCGACCCTCTCACACTTGAAACGCTGGAATGTTCGCCAAGACTAAAAGGTGGCCAAATGTGGCCGGGCGGCATGGCGGTTCATGCCAACGGCCACATCATGGTGGTCTACGGCCGGTACGCGCACAAACTCAATCGCCAATGCCAACCTGTGGCTTCTTATGCCTTGCCTGTGAATGAAGCTTACAACAGCTTTGTGGTGCTGGACAATGGTTTGATCGTGACCAAAAACCTTTCGGCCACAACACCCGCACAACTCTCCACACTTCACCCAGACAGATTCAAATTGGCCTGCAGCGATGTGACGTGCCCCGAAGCTTCCATTGCCCGTTTGAGTGCCCATGGCAACACGGTGTATGTGGTGGGCGTCAGCCGCGTTTTCAGATACCACTGGCAAGAAGCTTCGCAACAATTGGTGCGGGATCCAGATTGGGAATTTCATTACCTTCAAGATGCAACGCAAAGCTACGGCTGGGACATGGTGATAGACGGCAAGCACGGCTGGTTCATGGACAACGGCAAGCACAACTATTTCATGAGCATGTTGGGGGCTGGCATGCACAAGGCAGCCAACCGGCTCATTCGGGTCTCCCTGCACAATGCGCAATCGCATCAAAGCTGGGAAGTCAGTGGTCTGCCGCATGGCAGCATCACCAATCCACCCTTGATCGATTTGAAACGCCGCATTGTGCTGGGCTACGACTCAGCCAATCGACATTTGCGGGCTTGGAGAATTGACGCCGCTGCAAACGGCAACGAACACGAAGTTGAATTGAATCCGCTTTGGCACCATGAAAATTTTGGCGCAGCCAGCCATATGCTTTTGTTTGCCAAAACGGGCGAAGTGTGCGTCAATGATTACAGTCGCTTCAATGAGCAAGTGCTTGTGTTGGACATTGAAACAGGCCAAGAAAAAGCTCGCGTTCAAACTGGCGGGCTGATGCAGGGCGTGGTATTTCCAAGCGCTGGTTGGCACCGAGATTTTTACTGGTCATCGATGGACCGACTTGCGCGCGTTTACGTGCCTACTGTTGAATGAATCGAATTTTGCATGTCTAAAACCATTTTGATCACTGGCGCGGGCTCTGGCATCGGCAAGGACGCAGCATTTGCCTTGGCCGCCAGAGGGCACCGCGTGCTGGCCACCACCCAAACGCAGGCGCAAGCTCAAGCGCTAAGCCTGGAGGCGCAAAGCAAGGGCGCGTTTCTGGAAGTTTTCAAGCTAGACATCACCACGGAAGCCGACAGACAACTCATCGAGCCGTATGCCATCGATGTTTTGGTCAACAATGCTGGCATGGGCGAGTCAGGCTCTTTGGCTGAAGTCGACATGCAACGCGTTCGAAAAATTTTCGAAGTGAATTTGTTTTGCACCCTTGAGCTCACACAAATTGCTTTGAGCGGCATGATTCGGCGCGAAAAAGGCACGGTGCTGTTGGTCAGTTCCATTGCAGGCAGAGTGCCTATGCCCTTTCTCATGCCCTACAGCATGAGCAAGTTTGCACTCTCAGCCGCGGGGGCAGGCCTGCGCGCCGAAATGGATCAGCTCAAGAAAAACATTCACATCTCGCTCATTGAGCCTGGCGCCATTCACACCGGCTTCAATCAGGCCATGACTGACAGCAAATATGAATGGATGGGCAGCTCGTCCTACTTTGCACACCAAGCCGAGAAAATGAAGAAACAAGAACGTGCCACGTTCAAATTGTTGGAAGCCCGAAGCACACAGGGCATTGTCAAACAAATCATCAAAGCCTCTGAAGCCAACCGACCCAAGTTGAGATACGTCTCACCTTGGATTCAAGGCTTTGGCGTTCAACTGGCCAGAATTTTTGGAGTTTAAAAATGAGAATTAGAAAACTGGGCTCAACCCTTATTGTGCTTGCCCTCTTAGCAGGCAGCTTGTACGCGTTCAGAGAACCCATCAGCCTGTTCGTGGCCAAGCGTGTCACGGCGCAGCGAATGAGCAGCAACCCCATCAAAGATTTACCCGATGGTTTGCACATTGCCGTGTGTGGCGCAGGCTCGCCCATGCCTGATGACCAACGCGGTGGCCCTTGCACCTTGGTCATTGCAGGGCAGCAACTTTTTGTGTTTGACAGCGGCAACACCAGTGCACGCAATATCAACAAAATGGGCTTCAATGCAGGCAACATTCAGGGCATTTTCCTCACGCACTTCCACTCTGACCATATTGATGGCCTAGGCGAGTTGCTGCTTCAACGCTGGGTGTCCAACTCCAACGCCCAGCCCGTGAATGTGCACGGGCCCGAAGGTGTGGCCACTGTGGTCAATGGCTTGATGCAAGCCTACAGCTTGGACCGAGGCTATCGTGTGGCCCATCATGGCGAAGCTGTTTTGCCTCAAAGTGGCTTTGGCGCTGTTCCGAAAACATTTGGACTTCAAGACGATAAAGCCACTTTGGTGTTTGAAAGCCCAGACACCCAAATTTATGCATTCAGCGTGTCGCATGCACCCATTCATCCTGCCGTGGGATACAAAATCAAATACAAAGACAGAAGCATTGTGATCAGTGGCGACACCACACCTTCAGCGCATGTAGAACGTGAAGCCAAGGGTGTCGATGTGTTGATGCACGAGGCCATGTCCATGGAGATGATGACGATCCTTCAAGAGGGCGCTCAATTAGCCAAGCGCGACAAGCTTGAGCAACTGATGAAGGACATTACCAATTACCACACCTCGCCTGTTGAAGCTGCGCAAATAGCCAGCAAAGCAGAGGTTGGCTATTTGATGCTTCACCACATTGCACCACCCCTGCCCCTTCCAGGCTTGGTCGATATTTTCTTGAAAGGCACAGACAAAGCTTTCAAAGGAAAAATTCAAGTGGCCAAAGATGGCGATGTTTTGAGCCTGCCGGCAGGTCAAAAAAGCATTCAGCCAAGTTCACGTTTTTAATTCACTCAGAAATTCAATCCGCAATGCGCCAGCTCCCTCCAATTAAAAATTTCCTCCGCACACCCGAGGAAAGATTTCAAAATCTGCCTGACTTTCCGTATCAAGCCCATTACACCGACATTGGTGGCTTGCGCATTGCCTACATTGACGAAGGCCCCAAAGACGGACCCGTGGTCTTGCTCATGCATGGCGAGCCTGCATGGTCTTTTCTGTACCGCAAAATGATTCCGGTATTGGTCAATGCTGGCATGCGCGTGTTGGTGCCCGATCAAGTAGGATTTGGCCGCACAGACAAACCCACGAAGCGCTCAGACTACACCTATGAGAACCATGTGCAGTGGATGAGCGCTTGGCTTGAATCTGTCGATGCCAAAGACATCACTCTGTTCTGCCAAGACTGGGGCTCGCTCATTGGCCTTCGCATGGTGGCCGAAATGCCAGACCGGTTTGCACGCATTGCCTTGAGCAATGGTGGCTTGCCCACTGGCAATGAAAAAATCCCTCGCGCATTTCACATCTGGCGCGCCTTTGCCATGTACAGCCCCTGGTTTCCCATTGGCAAAATTGTGCGTTTCGGCTGCGCTCAAGGCTTAAGCGATGAAGCTGTGGCCGCTTACGATGCACCCTACCCCGGCACCCGGTACAAAGTTGGCGCCAGAGTCTTTCCAACCTTGGTACCCATAGACCCTAGCAACCCAGCCAGAGAGGCCAACGAGCGGGCGTGGGACATGTACAAGGCCTGGACCAAACCTTTCATCACCTTGTTCAGTACGCGCGACCCTGTGACCAAAGGTGGTGAAAGGATGTGGCAAAAAAGAGTGCCTGGCGCTGCGGGCCAAAACCACACTCAAATTCGCGGCGCAGGCCACTTTGTCCAAGAAGACAAAGGGCAAGAAGTGGCTCAGGCCTTGGTGGCATTTATTCGAGCCAACTAAGCACTCAAAATGCTGCTGCCCGCAAAACTGAGCTCATTGCCTTGCGCATGAGCTCAGTTGCCGTAGTAAATGTACTCGTCAGTTGGCAGCGATTTTTGACGCAAATTTTTATCAATGCTGATGGCCGCCTCAGCCATTGAAGGCCAGCTGGGTTTCACTTGCGTGGCATTGAAAGCTTCGAGCTCTTGCTTCATGCTGGCCACTCTGACAGGCTCTTGCGTTGCCAGATTGACTTTTTCTGTAGGGTCTGTTGCCAGGTGGTAGAGCCAGTCTTTTCTGGGATTTTGCGTCACCTGCAATTTCCAATCGCCTTTTCTGATCACCCGATATGTGTCGGTTCGCCAGAACAAAGAACGGTCTGGGCCTTTGTCGGCTGGCTTGGCGATTTGGGGCAACAAGTTAATGCCATCCATGGGCCTGTCAGTGGGCAACTTAGCGCCAGTGGCAGCGGCCACCGTGGTGAAGATGTCCATGTGGTTGACAGGCAATTGCGGCTTCACACCTTTTGGAATGCCCGCGGGCCAACGCATGAACATGGGTACTCGAATGCCACCTTCAAAAAACGTGGCTTTCCATCCGCGGTAAGGGCTGTTCAAACCATCTAGGCCCACATAATGCGCACCACCGTTGTCACTGGTAAAAATCACAATGGTGTTGTCGTCTAAGCCTTTGTCTTTCAGCGTTTTCAGCACACGGCCAATGTTGCGATCTAAATTGCGAACCATGGCGGCATACACACGCAGCGTGTGGTCTTCAATGTGCGAAAGAGCGTCGTAGTCTTCTTTGGTGGCTTGCAAAGGCGTGTGCGGTGCGGTGTAAGCCAAGTAAAGGAAGAAGGGTTGATTGCGATTGGCCTCAATGGCTTTTTCAGCTTCGTCAGTGAGGTAATCAGTGACATATCGCTTGGGCTTGAAGAGTTCGCTGTTGTTAAAGCGCATGCCAAAACTGCCGGCGGCCCATTGAAATCTATCAATGATGTCAAACGATTGCTGAGAGTTCACCACATTGGGATCTTTCTCTGGCAAGTAAAGTGAGCTGGCATGGGGAAAAGACAAAGACTCATCAAAGCCATGTTCATGGGCTCTAAATTCTGGAGCATCGCCCAAATGCCACTTGCCCACGTGAAGGGTTCGATAACCTTGCCCCTTCAGCAACTTGGCCATCGTGATTTCTGAGCGCGGCAGTCCCATGGTTTCATAGGGAATGAGGTCCTTTTCACGATCAGCGTGATAAATGGCGTCGTGAACTTGGTTGGGCCCCTTGTAGTGGCCAATGACTTTCATGAACTGCTTGGGCGTTGGCGTGAACTCAAAGCCAAAACGGGTTGGGTAGCGCCCAGTCATCATGGCGGCACGCGAAGGTGCACAGGTGGCATTGCCCGAGTAACTGGTTTCAAAATTGGCGCCTTGCTGCGCCAAGCTGTTGATAAAGGGGGTGGGCACAGTGCCCTTGGCCAGGCCGCCGCCATTCAAGCTAATGTCGTTGTAGCCCAGGTCATCGGCCACGATCAGAATGACGTTAGGTGGTTTGCTGACTTGACTGGCCTCAGGGCTTGCTGCTTTGCCCGTTTGCATGGCCCATGTCACCTCCCTGTTGGGTTCATGCTCCACCCTTAAAAAGATTTTGACCACCCACAGAAGAACCTCTGCTTGGCCGCCTTTGGCATAAAGCCCGCCCACCACCAACACGAAGGCTGAAATTAACAATCCGAAAACGACGACAATTTTTTTCAGCATAAGGGGCCCCAAAAGGCGGGTTTCAAAAGTTGGGATCTTAAACCTCTCAACTTTTGCTCTAAATCAGAGAAAAAACCCTTTAAAAACAAGGATGTCATAAAAACATACATTCATGTATGGAAAATATAGCAAAATAATGCTTCACCGAGTAGCCCTCCAAAACCCTCGGTCCCCTTGAAAGAGCCTCATGTCTGAACTTGTTGTTAGAAAATTATTGGTTGACCTCACCACGCCTTTTGAAAAGCGCTGGTGTGGTGGTGACGCTTTCAAGTCAGCGTTCTTCAATGCCTTGTCGATGAGCTTTCCTGTGGGCGAGCAGTTCTTCATTGATTCAGTTCGTGAAGGCGCCAAGCAAATGGACGACGCCTTACGGGAAAAATTTGCGGAGGAAGTCAAAGGCTTCATTGGCCAAGAAGCCACGCACCGCCGCATTCATGCTTTGTTCAACGGACATCTTGAGCTACAAGGCTTTCAAAACCAAATTGCAGAGCGCTCTGCCAAACGCATCAAAGCCAATGCCCATCAAAACGTTCGTCAGCAATTGGCAGCCACTGCGGCCACCGAACATTTCACCGACATCTTTGCCGACTGGCTCTTAAGCCACTCTGAAATTTTTGAAGGCACCGAGCCACGTCTTAGAACCATGTGGCAATGGCATGCTGCGGAAGAAGCTGAGCACCGTTGCACAGCCTTTGATGTTTACAAAGCCTTGGGCGGCAATGAAGAATGGCGCATTCGCATTTTTCACTATGTGACCGTGACCTTCATTGGCGATGTGATGCGTCAAACCGTGAACAACCTCTGGCACGATGGCAGCTTGTTCAAGTTCAGCACTTGGAAAAGCGGCTACCAGTTGTTGTTGTCCAAAGACGGCTTGTTCAGAAGCAACATTGGCCACTGGAAAGCCTACAAAAAAGCCGACTTCCATCCTGCACAGCAAAGCGCTGTGCTGTCAGAACAATGGTTGCAAAACAACACCAGCGCTTACAGCTTGGTGGGAAAAAGCGCTTAAATCATTCGAGTCTCAGTCACTCGATGGCTGATTCAATCTGCTTTGATGTTGCGAGATTGAATCAAGCTTTTCCATCGCGCAAATTCAGAAGCTTGATAGGCCGAGAATTGTTCTGGCGAGTTGGCCACAATTTCAAAACCCAGCTCCAACAATTTAGGTTTCACTTGGGGATCGTTCAGCGCACTCACAATGGCCGCATGCAATTTGGCCTTGATGTCTGAAGGCAAGCCCTTAGGGGCCGCAACAGCTTGCCAAGAGTAAACATTGGCCTCTTTGATACCCAACTCTTCTAACGAAGGCACATTGGGCAACAGTGGTGAACGTTTGACGCTGGTAATAGACAACGCACGCAGTTTGCCAGCCAAAATTTGGGGCATGGCGGTGTTGATGTTCATGAAAGAGCTGTCTACTTGCCCGCCTAGCAAATCGGTCATCACAGGCCCGCCACCTTTGTAGGGCACGTGAATGCCCGTGGTGTTGGTTTGTTGCCAGAACAACTCGGCCGTGAGGTGATCACTGCTGCCATTGCCAGAGGATGCCATGGTGAATTTATTCGGATTGGCTTTGTGAAAGGCAATCACATCGTTCATGGACTTGTGAGGTGAACTGGCAGGCACCACCAACACATTGGGCGCTTGAACCGCAATGGTGATGTAGTCAAAATCTTTGAGCGCATCGTAAGGGACCTTGGCCAGCAAGTGCGGCGCAATCACAAAAGGGCCCAAAGAAGAAACAAACAAAGTATGGCCATCGGGTGCGGCACGTGTGACAAAACCTGCACCGATGGTGCCTGTGGCACCGGCCTTGTTGTCAATGATGAAAGTGCCACCCAATTTCTCTTGTAACTTCGGCGCCAGTGCCCGGGCAATCAAATCGGTAGAGCCGCCCGGCGGAAAAGGCACCACCAGCGAAACCGTTTTATCAGGCCAGGCCATGGCACTCGAAATACAAACAACAGACAACAAAGCACTCAGTATTTTTTTCATCATGGCTCCTTTGAATTCTTCTAACTCATCAAGTGATCGGCGCAGGATTGAACAGCACCAAGGCATTGTGCAATTTCCAATGCTCGGCCCAAGTTTTCTGGCCGCTGGCCACCTCTAACAACAACTTGAACAACGCCCAACCGCCCTCTTCAATGCTGATGTCACCATCGGCCACTCGGCCTGCGTTCAGGTCCATCAAGTCATGCCAGCGTTTGGCCAATTCTGTTCGAGTGGCAATTTTCACCACCGGACATGCTTGCAAGCCATAGGGTGTGCCTCTGCCCGTGGTGAAAACATGCAGGTTCATGCCCGCTGCCAATTGCAAAGTGCCGCAAATGAAATCACTCGCAGGCGTGGCCGCAAAGACCAAGCCCTTTTGACTTGGTTTGAGTTTTTCACCTGGCGACAGCACATGGTGAATGGGCGAGCTGCCGCTCTTCACAATGGAGCCCATGGCCTTTTCCACAATGTTGGACAAACCCCCAGCTTTGTTGCCCGGCGTGGTGTTGGCACTGCGGTCTGCATGGCCTCTTTCTAAGTAGCGGTCGTACCAATCGAGTTCTCGCACAATGCTTTGCGCCACTTCAAGGCTGCTGGCCCTGTATGTCAATTGTTCAACGGCATCACGCACTTCGGTGTTTTCACTGAACATGATGGTGGCGCCCGCGCGAACCAATAGATCGGCCGCATAGCCCACAACGGGGTTGGCAGTCACGCCAGAGAAAGCATCGCTGCCACCGCATTGCACACCCACCACCAACTCGCTGGCAGGCACCGTCTCACGGCGTCTGGCATTCAGGCGCGCCAAGTGTGGCTTGGCGCCTTCCACAATGTGCTGCAACATGGACATGAAGCCCACATGCTGTTCGTCTTGCAAACATAGGGTGTCGGGGCCGTCAGCTGCCGTTCGTTCGTCAACCAGTGGAAAACTGCCAGGGGGCAACAAGCGCTGCGGAGGTAATTTTTCACAGCCCAAACTGATCACGAACACTTCGTTGCTAAAGTTGGGATTGAGGCTGATGTTGCGCAGTGTGCGAATAGGGATCACTGCATCGGGCGCATCAATGGCCACACCGCAACCATAGGTGTGTTCGATGCCCACCACATCATCCACATGGGGGTACAAAGGCAACAACTCTTCTTTGATTTTTTGCACGGCCAAGGCCACGACACCCGCCACACATTGAACGGTGGTGGTCACGGCCAAAATATTGCGCGTTCCCACGGAACCGTCTGAATTTCGGAAGCCCTCAAAGGTATAGCCCGCAAGCGGTTCTAGGGGAACTTGTGGCGCGGTGGCCATGGGTAAATTTTGGAAGTCTCTGGCTGCTGGAATGTCAAGCAGGCGTTCATGCACCCAACTGCCTGCTGGAATATCGACTTTGGCATTGCCAATCTTGACGTTGTAGCGAATCACAGCTTGACCCGCGGCGATGTCACTCAAGGCAATTTTGTGTCCCTGAGGAACCGCACTCAATAAAACCAAACTGTCTTGAGACAAAGCTTTTCGAACACGATCACCCAGCTTCAAGCCGCCCGCCGTGACCACAATGGCCACATTATCAGCAGGGTGCATCACAATGCTTGGATAAATTTCAGGGTTCACGAGATCAATGATAGCGTGTCGTCCTCATAGAATGACACAGGCTAACCCGAACAAACCCTATGACCTCCACCCACCACACCCCCACCGTTGTGAAACTGCAAGTCATTCCCGTCGCAGGCCGGGACAGCATGCTATTGAACCTCAGCGGTGCGCATGGCCCCTTCTTTACGCGCAACATCCTGATCCTGACCGACTCCAGCGGTAACACCGGCATCGGCGAAGTACCGGGTGGTGAAAAAATTCGCAAAACCCTGGAAGACGCTCGCCAGTGGGTTGAAGGCCAAAGCATTGGCAACGCCAAGAACTTGCTCAACAATCTGCAACAAAAATTTTCAGACCGCGATGCTGGTGGTCGTGGCAATCAAACCTTTGACTTGCGCGTGGCGATCCATGCCGTCACCGCCATTGAAAGTGCCCTGCTCGATTTGCTGGGTCAGCACTTAGGCGTGCCCGTGGCTGCCTTGTTGGGCGAGGGGCAACAACGCGCACAAGTTCAGGTCTTGGGTTATTTGTTCTACGTTGCCGATCGACAAAAAACAGACTTGCCTTACAGCGCCGAACCCGATGCCCACAACGAT
>CANFJC010000060.1 GCA_947447245.1 Comamonadaceae bacterium | reverse complement strand
GGCACGGCCTATGGTGTGGGCTTGATCTTGATTTACTTGTTGGTGGTGGCGCAGTTCAAGAGCTACCTCACACCCTTGGTCATCATGGCGCCTATTCCACTCACCATGATTGGGGTGATGCCCGGCCACGCTTTGTTGAATGCGCAGTTCACGGCCACCAGCATGATTGGCATGATTGCTTTGGCCGGCATCATTGTGCGCAACTCCATCTTGCTGGTCGATTTCATTGAACTGCAAGTGGCCCAAGGCATGGCCTTCAAAGAAGCCGTTATCCAATCGGCCGCCGTGCGAGCGCAGCCCATTGTGCTCACGGGTTTGGCAGCCATGATCGGTGCCTTCTTTATTTTGGACGACCCCATTTTCAATGGCTTGGCCGTGTCGCTCATCTTTGGCATTTTGGTCTCCACCATGCTCACCTTGGTGGTCATTCCTGTTTTGTATTTCTCATTGTTTCAACCTAAGGAGTCTTGATGACCGTCGAACGCTACATCCGCATTTTTGCTGGCATTTTTATCATGGCCTCACTGGCATTAGGCATAGAGGGCAGCCCATTGTTTGTCAGCCCATGGGCTTTGGCCTTCACAGCATTTGTGGGCGCCAACTTGTTTCAGTTTGGCTTTAGCAATGTCTGCCCCATGGGTTGGATGTTGCGCAAATTGGGCGTTCCAGAGAAAGTCTAATGCTGGGGGTGATCATTTGTCACACCCCTATCCCCTACTTGTCGCTGTCCATCTCTGGCCGAGGTAAAGTAATGCCCGTTGATGAAATTCATTTGAAAGGGCACCATGGACTTGCAACTCAAAAACAAAACAGCGCTTGTGACTGGCGCAAGCGTTGGCATTGGCCGCGGCATTGCCAAGGCCTTGGCCGCAGAAGGCGTCAAGTTGGCCATTTCAGCGCGCCGCGCCGACAAATTGCAAGAAGTGGCCGATGAAATTGTGGCAGCGGGTGGCCACCGCCCAGTCATCATTGAATCAGACTTGTACCCAGAAGACGCCGCGGCCAAGCTAACGGCCGCTGCCATTCAAGGCCTGGGCCATGTTGACATCTTGGTCAACAACGCAGGCGGCTCACGCAGCTTCAAAGATTTGCATGTGAGCGAAGAAGCTTGGCAAGAAGCCATCACCTTGAATTTCCATCGTCCACGCCAAGTGGCCGATGCCTTGGTGGACCAAATGATTGCGCGCAAATGGGGCCGCATCATCAACATCACTGGCAAGAGCGAACCCGATCACGTCAATGGTGCTTTCTGTGCCAAGGCCGGTATTCACAGCTGGGCCAAAGGCTTGTCGCGCATGGTCGGCCCACATGGCATCACGGTGAACTGCATTCCGCCTGGCCGTATTCACTCTGAGCAAATTTTTCGCAACTACACGCCTGAATACCGTCAGTGGCAGTGCGAAAACGAAATCCCGATGGGTCGTTATGGTGAGCCCGAAGACATGGCCAATTTGGTGACTTTCTTGTCATCGCCTTTGGCCAGCTACATTACGGGTGCTGTGATTCCAGTGGACGGCGGTTTGCGCCGCTACCAGTTCTAAATGTCGGAGCACCTGTCATGAATTTGGATGTTTTGGTCATTGGTGGCGGCAATGCCGCCTTGACTGCGGCACTGATGGCCCGCGAAGCCGGCGCCAGTGTCATGGTGCTCGAGTCTGCGCCACGTGAATGGCGCGGTGGCAATTCCATCCACACGCGCAATTTGCGCTGCATGCACGATGCGCCGCAAGATGTGTTGGTAGAGGCTTATCCTGAAGAAGAATTTTGGCAAGATTTGCTGAAAGTCACGGGCGGCCTGACCGATGAGCACATGGCCAGATTGGCCATTCGGCACTCGCACCACTGCAGGCCATGGATGGTCAAGCACGGTGTGAGATTTCAGCCCTCCTTGTCTGGCGCGCTGCACACTGCGCGCACCAATGCCTTTTTCATGGGCGGTGGCAAGGCCTTGATCAATGCCTATTACCGAAGCGCCGAAAACTTAGGCATTCAAATTCAGTACAACGCCGAGGTCAATGAACTCGACATTGAAAATGGCGTTTTCAAAGCTGCCATCGTGAATCACAAAACACCCACGGGTGAGCTACTTCGAACAGAGCGAATCACGGCCAAAACATGCGTGATGGCGGCCGGTGGTTTTGAGTCCAACTTGGGCTGGCTGCGCGAAGCTTGGGGTCAAAACGCGCTAGGCGAATTCCCAGCCGACAATTTTTTAATTCGCGGCACCAGGTTCAACCAAGGCACACTGCTCAAGCACTTGCTTAACTTGGGGGCAGATCAAATCAGCGACCCTACTCAAGCGCACATGGTGGCCATTGATGCGCGCGCACCTTTGTACGACGGCGGCATTTGCACCCGCATCGACTGTGTGTCTTTGGGCGTGGTGGTGAACAAAAACGCCGAACGTTTTTACGACGAAGGCGAAGATTTTTGGCCCAAGCGCTACGCCATTTGGGGTCGCTTGGTGGCGCAGCAACCCGGCCAAATTGGCTACTCCATTTCAGATGCCAAAGCAGTCGGACGCTTCATGCCGCCCGTGTTTGAAGGCACCGTCGCGCAAACACTGCCAGAACTTGCGCAAAAGTTAGGCTTGAATGTCGACACCTTCATGGCCACCTTGACCGCTTACAACCAAGCCTGTGTGCCCGGCCATTTTGACCACACGGTGTTGGACGATTGCCATACCGAAGGCCTCACACCTGCCAAGACGCATTGGGCCCTGCCACTTGATACGGCCCCCTTCTATGCTTACGCCGTTAAACCTGGCGTTACATTCACCTACCTGGGTTTGAAAACCGATGACACCGCAGCCGTTCGATTCAAGCATCAGCCAAGCCCCAATTTGTTTGTGGCAGGCGAGATGATGGCGGGCAATGTTTTGGGCAAAGGCTATACCGCAGGTGTTGGCATGACCATTGGCACGGCTTTTGGCCGAATAGCTGGCCAGCAAGCCGCACGTGCTGCTTTGGGTCTTCCTGACTCGGTGCCGCGTTTGGCAGAGCAAGTGATGCAGGACACAGCTGACAGGGACACGCGCGTTGCCGCTTGAATAGAACACCATGCAAACAATTCAACAACTGACTCAAGAAGCGCAGGCTTTGGCGCGCGGTGACATGCTTTTAACAAGCCCTGAAAAAGAAGTGGCGCGTCAGCTACAAATTTGCAATGGCTGTCGCTATTGCGAAGGCTTCTGTGCGGTGTTTCCCGCCATGACGCGGCGCTTGGAATTTGGCAAAGCAGACATTCATTACTTGGCCAACTTGTGTCACAACTGCGGTGCCTGTTTGCATGCCTGTCAGTATGCGCCACCGCATGAATTTGCCATCAATGTGCCCAAGTCGATGGCCACAGTACGCGGCCAAACCTATGCCGATTACGCATGGCCCCAAGCCTTGGGTGGACTCTACAAAAGCAACGGCCTGACCGTCTCAATGGCCTTGGCCCTCAGCTTGAGTTTGTTTTTGATCTTGGCCATTCAAAGCAACGGTACGCTGTGGGGTGGACCTGTACAAAATGGTTTTTATGCCATCTTCCCGCACAACCTCATGGTGAGCATGTTTGCGCCGATTTTCTTGTGGTCTGTATTGGCTCTGACTTTTGGCGTGATGAAGTTTTGGCGCGAAGTCACACCGGCCACCAGTGGCGCGCCATTGAGCTCTCCCGCAGCCGCTGAAGCGGCGCACGATGCGCTGCGTTTGAAATACTTGGGCGGCGGCCATGGCGATGGTTGCAACAACGAAGACGACGCATTCACGCTGGCGCGCAAACGCATGCACCACCTCACGTTTTATGGTTTCATGTTGTGCTTTGCAGCCACCAGCCTTGCCACCCTGTACCACTATGCGTTCGGTTGGCCTGCGCCCTATGACTTCACCAGCCTGCCCAAAATACTGGGCACGGTGGGCGGCATTTCTTTGGCACTGGGCACCTTGGGTTTGTGGCGTTTGAATTTGGCCCGAGACCCTCAACACGGCGATGTGCAACAACGGCCCATGGACCGCGGATTCATTGGCCTGCTGTTCTTCATCAGTGTGACGGGTTTGGCCTTGATGCTGTCCAAAAACACCGCCGCCATGCCTGTGTTGTTGGCCGTGCATTTGGGCACGGTCATGGCCTTGTTCTTAACTTTGCCCTACGGCAAATTTGCACACGGCATTTTCAGAACGGCAGCGCTGCTTAGATTTGCTGTTGAAAAGAGACAGCCCAGTAAGTTGACTTTGGGCTCGGACTAAGATCAAGTCAAGGTCACAGCCGAGTTGATCACGCCACCGCCTAAACACACTTCGCCGTCATACAACACGGCACTTTGACCCGGCGTGACAGCCCATTGGCTTTCATCAAACGACAAAGCAAATTCAGTCGCATGGGGCGATGTGAATGCGCAGTGAGCATCGGCTTGTCGGTAGCGTGTTTTGGCCGCGTACAGGCCGGCTGTGGGCGCGCTGCCCGAGCACCAGCTGGCGTCGGCGGCCTCAAGCTGAGGTGACAAAAGCCATGGGTGATCATGCCCTTGCACCACCCACAAAATGTTTTGGGCCATGTCCTTGCGGGCCACAAACCAAGGCGTGTGTTCACCACCGCCGCGCTGTGCGCCTTTGGCTTTGATGCCGCCAATGCCCAAGCCTTGGCGCTGGCCCAAGGTGTAAAAACTCAGACCCACATGCTTGCCAATGGTTCGGCCTGTTGCGTCTTTGATCGGGCCAGGTTCTTTGGAAATGTAGCGGTTCAAGAAATCTCTAAAGGGTCGCTCACCAATGAAGCAAATGCCTGTGGAGTCTTTTTTCTTGGCATTGGGCAAGCCAATTTCTTCTGCGATTTGACGGACCTGCGTTTTCAGCAATTCGCCCACTGGAAACAAAGTTTTGGACAACTGCGCCTGGTTCAAGCGATGCAAAAAATAACTTTGGTCTTTGCTGTTGTCCAAACCTTTGAGCAACTCATGCAAACCGGTGGCTTCATTCAAGCGAACGCGCGCGTAATGGCCCGTGGCTATTTTTTCAGCACCCACTTGCAGCGCATGGTCTAAAAAAGATTTGAACTTGATTTCGGCGTTGCAAAGAATGTCGGGGTTGGGGGTGCGGCCGGCTTGGTACTCCCTCAGAAATTCGGCAAACACGCGGTCTTTGTAGTCGGCTGCAAAATTGACATGTTCAATTTCAATGCCCACCACATCGGCCACGGCCGCCGCATCGACAAAGTCAATGTTGGACGAACAAAATTCGCTGTCGTCATCGTCTTCCCAATTCTTCATGAAAATGCCGACCACTTCGTGGCCTTGCTTTTTCAATAAGTGAGCAGTGACTGCGGAGTCGACGCCGCCAGACAAACCCACGACAATTCGGTGATGCTGCATGGCGCCAATTATCCCCTGATCTAAATACCTATACTTGCACCTCATGTCACCCCGTCCAAAGCTTTCCGCCTCAGCCAAACTGAGAGCGGCCGTCAGCATCTTTTTGCAAGATGTGGGCAAAGGCGTGTTCACACTGACGCACAGTGGCTTGGCAATGCTAGGTCTGGTCGTGGTGATGGGCATCAGCGTTTCCCTGTTCCGGCCAGACATCTTGGCCCAAACAGAGTCGACAGTTTATGAATGGCTTCGCTCGCGCCAATTCAGTTTGTGGTGGGAACCGCAAAACACCGCTGACCGGGTCACCGCCACCGATTTGAAAGACATACCGCGCAAGCAAGCGGCTGTTGCGGCTTGGCTGGCCAGCAAGTACAGGGTGGCGCCAGAGCCCATTGCCGCCTTGGTGGCCGAGGCCTATGTGCTTTCGGAGTCCACCAAAATCAAGCCGCATTTGATTTTGGCTGTGATGGCCATTGAATCGAGCTTTCATCCCTACATTCAAAGCCAAGCGGGAGCGCAGGGCTTGATGCAGGTGATGACGGACATCCATGTCAAAAAATATGACAAATATGGTGGCAAATTGGCTGCTTTTGATCCGCTCACCAACATGCGAGTGGGGGCCCAGGTGCTTCAAGAATACATTCGTTTGAAGGGCGGGGTGGTGGAAGACGGCCTGCTTTTTTACTTGGGTGGTGACGCCCTGCAAAGTGACACGGGCTATGTGGTCAAAGTGCTGGCAGAACAAGCGCGCCTGGACCAAGTGGCTGCGGGCGAAAAAGTCAGCACCCAACCCTGAAACCCAGGGTTCAAGCCTGCACCCGAATTTTTCAGGATGCAAGATCTGGTTTTACCGGTCTGGGTATTGACTCGCTCAAGTCATTTATCGAGGACAATAGGGGATAGTAAGTTTTGTAAGTTTTCAGGAGACATTTATGCGCATTGGCGTACCTGCCGAAACACGAGCTGGCGAGACACGCGTCGCCATGACGCCCGAGACGGCCAAAAAATTAAAAGCCCAAGGCCACACCTTGCTTGTTCAGTCGGGCGCTGGCCTGGCTGCCAGTGTCACTGACGCCGCGTATGAAGCGGTCGGTGTGGAAATCAGCGATGCTGCAGGCGCACTGTCTTGTGAGCTGGTGCTCAAAGTCAGCGCCCCCAGTGCGGCAGAGCTCAAACACATGAAGTCAGGCGCAGCCTTGGTGGGCATGCTCAATCCGTTTGACGCTGAAGGCTTGGCCCAATTGGCGGGCGCTGGCCTCACCAGTTTTGCGCTTGAGGCGGCACCTCGCACCACCCGTGCCCAAAGCATGGATGTGCTGTCTTCTCAAGCCAACATTGCCGGCTACAAAGCCGTCATGGTGGCCGCTGACAAATACCAACGTTTTTTCCCCATGCTCATGACCGCGGCGGGTACCGTCAAAGCAGCGCGTGTGGTCATTTTGGGTGTGGGCGTTGCCGGCTTGCAAGCCATTGCCACCGCCAAGCGTTTGGGCGCCGTCATTGAAGCCTCCGATGTCAGGCCCAGTGTGAAAGAGCAGGTCGAATCTTTGGGCGGTAAATTCATCGATGTGCCCTACGAAACCGCTGAAGAAAAAGAAGCGGCTGAAGGTGTAGGCGGCTATGCCAGGCCGATGCCGCCCAGTTGGCTAGAGCGCCAAAAAGTGGAAGTGGCCAAACGCGTGGCCATGGCCGATGTGGTCATTTCCACAGCGCTCATTCCCGGCCGTGCCGCACCTGTGCTGGTCACGGAAGACATGGTCAAAAGCATGAAGCCAGGCTCGGTCATTGTGGACATTGCTGCGGGCAAAGCGGCTGATGGTGTGGGCGGCAATTGCTTGCTCACTGAAGCGGGCAAAACAGTGGTCAAACACGGCGTCACTTTGGTGGGCGAGACCAATTTGCCTGCGCTGGTCGCGGCTGACGCCTCTTCTTTGTATGCCCGCAATGTGCTCGACTTTTTGAAGCTCGTGATCACCAAAGAAGGTGAATTCAAAGTGGACATGGAAGACGACATCGTGGCAGCTTGTTTGATGACGCAAGGCGGCGACGTCAAGCGCAAATAAAACCAGCCCTTCCAACCTCATTTAAAAAAGAAACCGGAGATCTCCATGGAAGCAGTGTCCCCCACCCTTCTCAATTTGATTATTTTCGTTCTGGCCATTTATGTGGGTTACCACGTTGTCTGGACTGTTACCCCCGCGCTGCACACGCCTTTGATGGCGGTCACCAATGCCATTTCAGCCATTGTCATTGTGGGTGCCATGTTGGCAGCCGCATTAACGGAAACCACCTTAGGCAAAACCATGGGCGTGTTGGCGGTGACATTGGCCGCAGTCAATGTATTTGGTGGCTTCTTGGTCACCCGGCGCATGCTTGAAATGTTCAAGAAGAAAGAGAAAAAAGCGATCAGCACAGAGGGAGACAAAGCATGAGCATGAACCTTGTCACCTTTTTGTATTTGATTGCCAGCGTTTGTTTCATTCAAGCCTTGAAAGGCTTGTCGCACCCCACCACCTCTATTCGGGGCAATGTGTTTGGCATGCTCGGCATGCTCATTGCGGCCTTGACCACGGCTGCTTTGATCGTGGAATTGTCGGGCGGCCAAGCATTGGGCATGACCTATGTCTTTGGTGGTTTGGTGGTCGGTGGCGGCTTGGGTGCCTACATGGCGCAAAAAGTTGAAATGACCAAGATGCCAGAACTCGTGGCCTTCATGCACAGCATGATTGGCTTGGCTGCGGTTTTCATTGCCATTGCGGCGGTGGTGGAGCCTTATGCCTTCAGCATCGTGACCAAAGCGGCTGACGGCACTGTGCCCCCCATTCCCAAGGGCAACTTGCTGGAGTTGTTCTTAGGTGCCGCCATTGGTGCCGTCACCTTCAGTGGTTCTGTCATTGCGTTTGGCAAGTTGTCGGGCAAATACAAATTCCGCTTGTTCCAAGGTGCGCCCGTGCAGTTTGCAGGCCAGCACAAATTGAATTTGATTTTGGGCTTGGCCACGGTGGGCTTGGGCTTGGTGTTCATGTTCACAGAAAGCTGGACGGCTTTCTTTGCCATGCTGGCCTTGGCTTTTGTCATGGGTGTGCTCATCATCATTCCCATTGGCGGTGCCGACATGCCGGTGGTGGTGTCCATGCTCAACAGCTATTCCGGTTGGGCCGCTGCAGGCATTGGCTTCAGCTTGAACAACAGCATGCTGATCATTGCGGGTTCTTTGGTGGGCTCGTCCGGTGCCATCTTGTCCTACATCATGTGCAAGGCCATGAACCGCTCGTTCTTCAACGTCATCTTGGGTGGCTTTGGTGGTGAAGCTGCGACAGCTGTGGGTGGTGCGCAAGAGCAACGCCCCGTCAAAACCGGCAGTGCAGACGATGCGGCATTCGTTTTGGGCAATGCCGAAACCGTGGTCATCGTGCCTGGTTATGGTTTGGCTGTGGCACGTGCGCAGCATGCGGTGAAAGAATTGGCTGCCAAGCTGACCGAAAAAGGCATCACGGTGAAGTACGCCATTCACCCCGTGGCGGGCCGCATGCCTGGTCACATGAATGTGTTGTTGGCCGAGGCCGAAGTGCCTTATGACCAAGTGTTCGAAATGGAAGACATCAATGGCGAATTTGGCCAAGCCGATGTGGCCATCATTTTGGGTGCCAACGATGTGGTGAATCCCGCAGCGCACATCAAGGGCAGCGCCATTTATGGCATGCCTATTTTGGAAGCCTACAAAGCCAAAACCATCATCGTCAACAAACGCTCCATGGCGGCAGGTTATGCCGGCTTAGACAATGAATTGTTCTACATGGACAAAACCATGATGGTGTTTGGTGACGCTAAGAAAGTGGTGGAAGACATGGTGAAAGCGATCGAGTAATGACCGAAGAACGCGTTTGGTTGGACAGTTACCCTGAGGGCGTACCGGCTGACATAGACGCTTCTCAGTATGAGTCTTTGCTTGGCTTGATGGCAGACAGCTTTGCCAAATACGCCAACCGAACGGCTTACAGTTTCATGGGTCAAGACATCTCGTACCAAGAAACCGATGTCAAAAGCCAAGCGCTTGCGGCCTACTTGCAGTCTCTCGGATTGGAAAAAGGCGACCGCGTTGCCATCATGATGCCCAATGTGCCGCAGTACCCCGTTGCGGTGGCGGCCATTTTGCGTGCGGGCTTGGTGGTGGTCAATGTGAACCCCTTGTACACACCGCGAGAACTTGAACATCAACTCAAAGACTCTGGTGCCAAAGCCATTGTGATCATTGAGAACTTTGCAATCACCTTGCAAAAGTGCATCGCAGAAACTCAAATCAAGCACGTGGTGCTGTGCGCCATGGGCGACATGCTCAGCATGCCCAAAGGGGCCTTGGTGAACTTTGTCGTTCGCAATGTCAAAAGCCTGGTGCCAGACTTTGACTTGCCAGGCGCCGTCAAATTCAATCAAGCCTTGAGCCGCGGAGAGCGTGCCCCGTTTGTCAAGCCGGTGGTCAAAAGCGAGGACATTGCCGTCCTTCAATACACCGGTGGGACCACCGGTGTGTCCAAAGGCGCCATGCTCTTGCACCGCAACGTCATTGCCAATTTGTTGCAATCAGAAGCTTGGAACGATCCGGTCATGAAGCGGGTGCCCGCCAACGAGCAACCCACTTCGGTGTGCGCTTTGCCGCTGTATCACATCTTTGCTTTTACGGTCAACATGATGCTGGGCATGCGCACGGGCGGCAAAAATATTTTGATCCCTAATCCGCGCGATTTGCCTGCAGTCCTGAAAGAGTTGTCAACACACACTTTTCACAGTTTCCCTGCTGTCAATACCTTGTTCAATGGCTTGGCCAATCACCCAGACTTTGACACAGTCAATTGGAAAAATCTCAAGGTGTCGGTGGGTGGCGGTATGGCGGTCACCAGTGCGGTGGCGGCCTTGTGGTTGCAAAAAACGGGTTGCCCCATTTGCGAAGGCTATGGTTTGTCTGAAACCAGCCCTTCTGCCAGTTGCAACCCCACCACCAGCACACAGTTCACAGGCAACATTGGTGTGCCTTTGCCTAGCACCTTCATGAAACTCTTGGACGATGAAGGCCATGAGGTGACGGCGTTAGGCCAGCCTGGAGAAATTGCCATCAAAGGGCCGCAAGTGATGGCGGGTTATTGGCAGCGTCCCGATGAAACTGCGCGCAGCATGACCCCTGATGGCTATTTCAAATCGGGTGACATTGGCATTCGAGATGCGAATGGGTTTTTCAAAATTGTCGATCGAAAGAAAGACATGATCTTGGTCAGTGGCTTCAATGTCTATCCCAACGATGTGGAAGAAACAGTGTCTTTGTGCCCAGGTGTGTTGGAGTGCGCTGCAGTGGGCGTGCCCGATGAAAAAACGGGCGAAGCCGTCAAGTTGGTGATCGTCAAAAAAGATCCAACCCTGACAGAAACGGCTGTGCGTGACTATTGCAAAGTCCACATGACTGGCTACAAGCAACCCAAAGTGATTGAATTTAAAAAAGAGTTGCCCAAAACCGCCGTGGGCAAAATCCTTCGCCGTGAACTGCGCGATGCCCCCCAGTGAGCCATCGCGTATCGCGCTGATTGGCGCGATGCCAGAGGAGTTGTCGGCAGTACTGGCCTGTATGCCTGAGGCGCATTGCGAAAGCATTGCGGGCCGACAATTTTGGGTGGGCCATTTTCAGGGGCATGACGTGGTTGCTGTTTTGTCAGGCATTGGCAAAGTGGCGGCAGCCCTTACCGCAACTGTCTTGCTGGAAAAATTCAAAGTCAAACGCATGTTGTTCACGGGTGTCGCTGGTGGCTTGGCGCCGCATGTCAGCGTTGGCGATGTGGTGGTGGCCAGTGAGTTGTTGCAGCACGACATGAATGCCGAGCCTTTGTTTCCTCAATATGAGGTGCCCTTGTCCGGTTGCGCCAAATTCAAAACAGACGAGTACCTCACACGCATCCTTTTAGAAAGCGCACGGCACACTTTGCCGCAAGTTCAAGTGCATGCTGGTTTGATCATCAGTGGCGATCAATTTGTGGCCAGTGCTTTCGAAAGCTTGCGTTTGCAACAAGCATTGCCAGAAGCCTTGGCTGTGGAAATGGAAGGCGCCGCATTGGCGCAAGTTTGCCGCGATTACGGCGTGCCATTGTGCGTGGTGCGAACTTTATCTGACAGGGCAGACGATGCGGCGCACATCGATTTTTCTAAATTCGTGAAAGAGGTGGCCAGCCATTACAGCGTGACCCTGGTCTCAGAATTTTTAAAGCGCTTGCCTACTTAAGCCAGCCACGTCTGCGGAAATACCACATGGGCACCACCGCACTGGCCACCATGAGACACAGTGCGTAAGGGTAGCCCCAAGTTTGTGACAGCTCAGGCATGTACTGAAAGTTCATGCCGTACAAACTGGCAATGAGGGTAGGCGGCAGCAAAGCCACACTGGCCACCGAGAAAATTTTGATGATCTTGTTCTGGTTGATGTTGATGAAACCCACCGTGGCATCCATCAAGAAGTTGATCTTCTCAAACAAAAACTCAGTGTGAGAATCGAGTGAATCAATGTCGCGCAAAATTTGTCGTGCCTCTTCAAATTGTTCGGCATTGAGCATCTTGCTTCGCATCATGAAGCTCACCGCACGGCGGGTGTCCATGACGTTTCTGCGAATGCGGCCGTTCAAGTCTTCTTGGCGTGCAATGGCACCCAGCACTTCACCGGCCATGGCGTCGGTCACATCGCCAGACAGCACCAGCTTGCCGGCAATTGCCAGCTTGTCGTAAATGTTTTCCAAAGTGTCGGCTGAATATTCGGCATCGGCATCGAACAATTTCAGCAAAACTTCTTTGGCGTCTTCCAACAAGCCGGGTGCGCGCCGTGCGCGCAAACGCAGCAATCGAAACACGGGCACATCTTCATCGTGAATCGAAAACAGCACGCCGCGGCTGCGCAAATCGGCATTGTGTTGGTTCAAGATGAACGCACAGCGAACCGTACGAGGTTCGTCTTCGTCGGCAATTAAAAAGTCAGAGCGAATGTGCAATTCGCCGTTGTCTTCTTCGTAAAAGCGCGCAGATTCTTCAATGTCCTCGTCCATCGCATCTTCTGGAATGGACAGGCCGTAGTATTGTTTAATCCAACGCTTTTCTTCCACCGTGGGCGACTCAAGGTCAACCCAAATCGGTTGGAATTTGGACAACTCTTCCAGAGATTCAATCTCTTCTTGGACGAGGCGGTCATTGGCCAATGTGAAAATGTTGAGCATGGCAGATCTCCTTCAGCCCCCAAAAAAAACGGGGAGCCAG
>CANFJC010000059.1 GCA_947447245.1 Comamonadaceae bacterium | reverse complement strand
TTTACACAGCAGACGGCGCTTTGATGGGCGAGTTTGGCGAAGAACGTCGCAATCTGACGCCCATCCGAGAAATTCCACAAGTCATGAAAGACGCCGTGTTGTCCATCGAGGATTCGCGCTTTTACCAACACGGTGGCCTGGACTATTTGGGCCTCATCAGGGCGGGCATTGCCAATTTGGGCAAACGCAAGAGCCAAGGTGCATCGACCATCACGATGCAAGTGGCCCGCAATGTTTATTTGTCCACTGAAAAAACATACACCCGCAAAATATATGAAATTTTGCTGACTTTCAAGCTTGAACATTTGCTCACCAAAGATCAAATTCTCGAGATCTACATGAACCAGATTTTCCTAGGCAACAGGGCCTACGGATTTGCTTCTGCCGCCGAAACTTATTTTGGCAAGTCACTCAAAGACATCACCATTGCAGAAGCCGCCATGCTGGCGGGCTTGCCCAAAGCGCCCTCGGCTTACAACCCGATCAGCAATCCAAAACGTGCGCGCTCCAGGCAGTTGTACATCATCGAGCGAATGGAAGATAACAATTTCATCACTGCCAAGCAGGCCTTGGAAGCCAAGGCCGAGCCCCTGCGCATCCGGCCCAACAACGACAAGGGCCGAATTCATGCCGAGTACGTGGCTGAGACAGTGCGTCAGTTGATGTTTGCACAGTACGGCCAAGAAACGTACACAAGGGGACTGAACGTCTACACCACGCTGCAATCGACAGAACAAAATGCGGCCTATCAGGCCTTGCGCCAAGGCATCATGGACTTTGAGCGCCGGCAGGTTTACCGCGGCCCCGAAAAATTCATTGAGTTGCCCACCAATCCCAAGGAAATGGAAGACGCCATCGATGAAGTGCTGGACGACCACCCCGACAATGGCGATGTCATGTCTGCTGTGGTGTTGGAAGCCAGTCCGAAGAAAATTGTGGCCATTCGCCAAAATGCAGAGCTGCTTGAAATTACAGGCGACGGCTTAAAGCCCGCCCAGTCTGGCCTGTCTGACAAGGCGGGGCCGAACATCAAAATCAAACGCGGCGCTGTGATACGGGTGGTGCAAACGCCCAAAGGGGCTTGGGAAATTACCCAACTGCCTGAAGTTGAAGGTGCCTTTGTGGCCATCAGCCCGCAAGATGGTTCGGTCAGAGCGCTGGTAGGCGGTTTCGATTTTGCCAAGAACAAATTCAACCACGTCATTCAAGCATGGCGTCAACCTGGCTCTAGCTTCAAGCCCTTCATTTATTCAGCCGCTTTGGAAAAAGGCTTCACCCCTGCCACCGTGATCAACGATGCGCCTTTGTTTTTTGATGCTGGCGTCACCGGGGGGCAACCTTGGGAGCCTAAAAATTACGACGGCACCTTCGAAGGCCCTATGACACTTCGCAAAGGTTTGGCCAAATCAAAAAACATGATTTCCATTCGCATTTTGCAATCTGTGGGCACTCGCAATGCCCAAGAATGGATCACCAAATTTGGTTTTGACGAAGACAAACACCCCGCCTACCTGACCATGGCTTTGGGCGCTGGCTCCGTCACCCCCATGCAAATGGCCACGGGGTATTCGGTGTTTGCCAATGGCGGCATGCGCGTACAACCGCACATGATCACGCGCGTCACCGATCACAAAGGCAAAATTTTGGTCGACAGTCCGCCGCAAATGGTCAACGAAGCCAATCGCGCCATCACGCCACGCAATGCGTTTGTCATGACCAGCTTGCTGCAAGAGGTCACTCGCTCGGGCACGGCTGCCAAAGCGCGCGTTGCTTTAAAGCGTGACGACATTTACGGCAAAACCGGCACCACCAACGACTCCATGGATGCTTGGTTTGCCGGCTATCACCGCAATTTGGCGGCCGTGGTTTGGATTGGCTACGACACACCCCGCAAGTTGGGCGATCGCGAAACAGGCGGCGGCTTGAGTTTGCCTGTTTGGATCAGTTTCATGGAAACGGCTCTCAAAAACATGCCCGTCATGGACGCCATAGCGCCTGAAGGCGTGTTGTATGTGAATGGCGATTGGTACTTTGAAGAATATGCCAAAGGCAGTGGCGTCACCAGCCTAGGATTGGGCAACGAAAAGGGTGGCACCTTGCCTGAGCCCGATGAGAAAAAACGGATTCTGGATTTGTTCCGTAATTGAGCAAGCCGCGTTCGTAACCCAATTAGAAGTTCAGCGACTGACCCGACTGCGCTGAGCCAAAGCGAGAGAGGTTTTCAAAAAACTCGCCCTCGCCTTTGGTGTCCTGCCAAGCACCGTCTTTGAATTTGTAGTGGTGGCCGCCTGACTTGGCCGCAAGCCACACCTCGTGCAGGGGTTTTTGCAAATTCACAATGATTTGGCTGCGGTTGCCAAAAGTGATGGTAATCATGCCGCCCACCCTCTGGTTGTCGATGTCGGCATCGGTTTCATCGTTGATTCGATCGCAACTGGTCTCAATGCGAGACAAAAGGCGTTCAGCCGTATCCAGAAATTCAAGGTCGGTCATTACAATCCGTGACATGTTCAAAGTTTTGAGAATTTTAGTCATTGCCCAAACCCTTGGCGTTTGTGCGGTGGCTTTGACTGCCTGCGGTCAAAAAGGGCCTCTGGTTCATCCCCAAGACCCCTTGTCGGCAGACCGCGCCACTTTGCTGCAAACTTTAACACCTCGTATTCAAAGCGAGACGCCCACACCCCAGACACCTCCCGCCACAAAACCATGAACGCCAATACCCTTCCTGGACAGCCTCACATTGCGTACCAAGCCAATACCTTGTGCATGGAGAACGTGAAGCTGGCCGATGTCGCTGCCCAATTTGGCACGCCGGTCTTTGCTTATTCCAAAGCATCCATGCTGTCGGCACTGGCGGCCTACCAACGTGGCTTTGCAGGCCGTAAAGTGCAAATTTGCTACGCCATGAAGGCCAACTCCAATTTGGCCGTGCTGCAGGTCTTTGCCAAAGCCGGTTGTGGCTTTGACATTGTCTCGGGTGGCGAGTTGGCCCGCGTTTTGGCAGCAGGTGGTGCACCTGAGAAAATCATTTTTTCGGGTGTGGGCAAAACACGCGCAGAAATGAAACAAGCCCTCGAGCTCGGCATTGCTTGCTTCAATGTAGAAAGCGAAGCAGAGCTGGACGTGCTCAACGAAGTCGCTTTGTCGCTGCACAAAAAAGCACCTGTGAGTTTGCGCGTGAATCCCAACGTGGACCCTAAAACGCACCCCTACATCTCGACCGGACTCAAAGGCAACAAGTTTGGCGTTGCACACGAAAGCGCGGTTCAAACTTACAAGCGCGCAGCTGCCTTGCCAGGCTTGGCCGTGGTGGGCATCGATTGCCACATCGGCTCGCAAATCACAGAAGCCACGCCCTATTTGGACGCCATGGACCGAATCTTAGATTTGGTGACCGACATTGAAGCGGCAGGCATTCCCATTCATCACATTGACTTCGGCGGTGGCTTGGGCATCAACTACAACGGCGATACACCGCCTGCTGCAGATGCCTTGTGGCAACAACTGTTGGCCAAGTTAGATGCGCGCGGTGATGGCCAGCGGCAGCTCATGATTGAACCCGGCCGCTCCTTGGTAGGCAACGCAGGTGTGTGCCTGTCTGACGTGGTGTTCATGAAGCCAGGCGAGCAAAAGAATTTTTGCATCATTGATGCTGCCATGAACGACTTGCCACGTCCTGCCATGTACCAAGCTTTTCACCAAATTGTGCCCGTCAGCCCGCGCGCTGGCGCAACGACTTTGGTCGATGTGGTTGGCCCTGTGTGCGAAAGTGGCGATTGGATTGGCCGTGATCGCGAACTCAACGTGCAAGCTGGCGACACCCTGGCAGTGCTGTCTGCAGGCGCTTACTGCATGAGCATGGCAAGCAACTACAACACCCGCGGCCGCGCCGCCGAAGTGCTGATTGATGGTGATCAAGTGCATTTGATTCGCGAGCGCGAAACGGCAGCTGACACCTTCCAAGGCGAACACTTGACGCCTTGATGGAATGGCCATCAGGCCAACATCAGGGGCGTGACAGGCGTCTAGTGTGTGCAGCGTGCCAAACTCGCCAACCCAATAGGGCGCCTAAAATGCCGGCGTACACAAAAACTTCGCTGAAGTTCTGTTTGCCAGACCTCATCCAGAAGAAATGCAAAATGGCCAGTACTGCGATGGCGTAAACCGCACGGTGCAAGCTGCGCCAGCGCGCTGCCCCCAGCATTTTGATGGCCGCATTGAAAGAAGTTGCAGCTAACAAACTGAGCAGCACAGCGCCTGCAAAACCCACCGCAATGAACGGCCGCTTGGCAATGTCCAAGACAATTTCATCCCACTCAAGGCCCATGTCAAACACGCTGTAACAAAGGGCATGCATGAGCGCATAAAAAAATGTGAGCACACCTAGATTGCGCCTGAATCGCAACAATTCTGGCATGTTGCATATCACGCGCAAAGGCGTGACCAACAAAGTGACGCACAAAAATCTCAGCGTCCAATCGCCTGTTGAACGAATTAAATATTCTGCAGGGTTGGGGCCTAAGCGATCTAAAAAAATGCCACTGCAAAGCCAAGCAAAGGGCATCAAGGCCAGCAGAACCAAGCCCAACTTGGCCACTGGCTTGCGCAAGACCTCACGCAGCATCAAAAATTCTTCACAAGGTCCATGCCAGCGTAGAGGGAAGCGACTTGGGCTTCATAGCCATTGAACATGAGCGTCTTGCGCTTCTTATCGAGCAAGCCACCTTCACCAATGCGCCGCTCACTGGCCTGGCTCCAACGCGGGTGATCCACCGTTGGATTCACGTTGGAGTAAAAACCATATTCTTGCGGCGCTGCTTTAGCCCAAGACACCACAGGTTGTTTTTCAACAAAGCGAATTTTCACAATGCTTTTGCCGCTTTTGAAACCATATTTCCATGGCACCACCAAACGAACGGGCGCACCATTTTGTTTGGGCAGCACTTCACCGTACATGCCAAAGGTAAGCAAGCTTAGAGGGTGCATGGCTTCGTCCATGCGCAAGCCTTCCAGGTAGGGCCAATCGATGTAGCCACCGCGCAGGCCAGGCATCGTTTGCGGGTCGGCCTGCGTCACAAACTCAACATACTTGGCATTGGGCAAGGGCTCCACGCGCTTGATCAAATCGGACAAGGAGTAGCCTATCCAAGGAATCACCATGGACCATCCCTCCACGCAGCGCATGCGGTAAATGCGCTCTTGCATGGCGCCCCATTTCATGACGTCTTCCAAATTGAAACGGGTGGGTTTTTTCACCAAGCCTTCAACTTCAATGGTCCATGGGGCCGTTTTTAAAGTGTGCGCGTTGCGAGCAGGATCTGATTTGTCAACGCCAAATTCGTAAAAGTTGTTGTAGATGGTGGCGTCTTTGTAAGACGTCACTTTTTCAACGGTCATGGCACCTTGAACACTTGATTGAGCGGCAGGAAGTGAAGCCAACTTGGCGGCAGCGGCACCACCTTGCGCAAAGGCCTCACGTTGCGCCCAAGAAGCCATGCCCATGGCCGCTGCACCTGCAGACCACTGGCGAAGCAACTGACGCCGATTGGCGTAAACCTGCGGTTGCGTGATTTCACTGCTCAGGGGGTGAATGAAGCCATCTTGTTGGGTGCGAATCAGCATGAGAAACTTTCAAAGAAGATGAAGCATTGGAAAACTTCGGGCTTATCCCCGTTTTGGTAAGGGATAAAAATCTGCGAAAAAAAATGGGCCGACAAGGCCCATTTCATTGACATTGCGAGTTTGGCTCGCCAACAAGCAATCAGCGCAAGCCAGCGATGTAGTCTGACACCGCTTTGATTTCTCGGTCGTTCAATTTGGCGGCCACTTGCGTCATTTGAATGCTGTTCTTGCGAACACCATCACGGAACTGAGTGAGCTGACTGGTGGTGTAGTCGGCGTGTTGGCCAGACAAACGGGGGTATTGGGCAGGCATGCCAGAACCATTGGGGCTGTGGCAACCAGAGCAGGCGGCAATTTGACGGTCGGCAATACCGCCGCGATAAATTTTTTCACCCAAAGCCACAGACTCCTTGTCTTTGGCAAATCCGGGCTTGGCCGTTTTGCTGGCCAAGAAATAGGCCACATTGCGCATATCGGCATCGCTCAGTTGTGAGGCAAAACCCATCATGACGGCATTTGCGCGCTTGCCTGACTTGAACTCTTGCAATTGCTTCAAGATGTACTCGGGATGCTGCTGAGCCAGCTTGGGGTTGACGGGCGTGCTTGAGTTGCCATCTGCCATGTGGCAAGCAGCGCAAACACCGCCCACAATGGCCTCGCCTTTGGCCAAATCTGGCTTTTCGGCTTTAGGGGCAGCATCCGCAGCAAAAACAGAACCCACCATCAAAGCTGAAGTGAGGGCAGCGAAGAAAAATTGAGTCATTGACTTCATGGTCGACATCCGAAATAGTAGGCGCAAAACCATGAGATTCTACAATGCCTGCTAGCGCCATTTCTGGCGCCCTTCAAGTTTGAACCGTATGGCCACCGAAAATAGCTCTCTTCCAGCCCCTAATGCTTCGCTCTCAAGCGCTGTCAAAGTCAGGAAAACACCTGTCAAAGCAGGGCCATTGCCAGCAGTTCCGGAAGTCAAAGCCATCACGCCGATGGGCTGGATGCACACCGCCCGCTTCCTCACCACAGCCGCTGAACTTTTTCACCTGCCAGCCCTCGATGTGCCAGAAATTGCCTTTGTCGGGCGCTCAAACGCTGGTAAATCCACCTGCATCAATACCCTGACACAGCAAAAACAGCTGGCCTTTGCCTCCAAAAAGCCTGGCCGAACCCAACACATCAACCTGTTTTCATTGGGCAAGCAAGGGGTGACAGACGCCGTTTTGGCTGATTTACCAGGTTATGGCTACGCCGCCGTACCCAAACAAGACAAGTTGCGCTGGCAAAAAGTCATGGCCAATTATTTGGTCACCCGGGAAAACCTCAAAGGCATTGTGTTGTTGTGCGATCCGCGCTTGGGCATGACCGAACTCGACGAGGTGCTGCTAGAAGTCATTCGGCCTCGGGTTGAAGAAGGTCTGAACTTTTTGGTGCTGCTGACCAAATCAGACAAGCTCACCCGATCGGAAGGCGCAAAGGCCTTGTCGATTGCCAAATTGCAAGCAGGCGGTGGTCAAGCCAAACTATTTTCCGCCCTGAAAAAACAAGGCGTTGAAGACTTGGCCCAATTGATGTGGGATTGGACGCACACCGATGATTGAAACTTGGCAGCAAACTTTGCCTCACGGCATTCAATTGAGTTGCCGTGCGGCTGGCCCCAAGGGTGCCCCGGTCTTGTTGTTCTTGCACGGCTTTCCCGAAGCAGCTTTTGTGTGGGACGAGATGCTGCTGCATTTCTCAAAACCAGAGCACGGTGGCTATCGATGCCTTGCACCCAATTTACGCGGCTACGAAAAATCGAGCCGGCCCACAGAAGCATCTGCCTATCGCGCTAAATTTTTGGTGCAAGACATTGCCGCATTGATTCACATTGAATCTGGCACTGCGCCACTTAAAGCTTTGGTTGCCCATGACTGGGGCGGCGGCGTGGCTTGGAACCTTGCCAATCAAATGCCCGCTTTGATGCACAAACTCATCATCATCAACTCGCCGCATCCCGGTACTTTTTTGCGCGATTTGAAAGACGACCCGGCCCAAATTGAGGCCAGTGCTTACATGAATTATTTTTGTGAGCCTCAAGCCGCCGCCGAACTCAGTGCAAATGAATTTGAAAGCCTGTTTACCTTCTTTGAAAAAGGCATGAAGCCGCTTTGGTTAACGCCTGAAGTCAAAGCGCATTACAAAGCAGCCTGGTCGTGTGGCTTGCAAGGCGGCCTTAACTACTATGTGGCCTCGCCCCTCAAACCCAACAAACCAGGTGAGCAAGTCTTGCAAAATTTGTCACTGCCTGACGCAATGCTGCGCATCTCGGTGCCCACTTTGCTGCTTTGGGGCATGCAAGATGTGGCCTTGCTGCCCCATTTGAATGTCGGCTTAGAAGCCTACATTCCCAAGCTCACTTATGTGCCGATTGAAGAAGGCTCACATTGGGTGGTGCACGAACACCCTGAACTTGTTCAAGCTCAAATCGCAGCGTTCTTGTAAACGGATGCTTCACCTTCTGGGCGTGTTTTGAAACGCTTGTGGACCCAGTAGTACTGAGATGGCGTGGCGCGAATGTGCTCAGCCAATTCAGTGTTCATTCTGAGGGTATCGTCAAATAAATCGGCTGTCGGAAAATTCTCCCAAGCCTCTTGCAAGCTCATTTCATAACCTTGTGGCGTCATGCGCGTGACCAAGGTCAGCACCTGAGCGCGACCTAAGCGCGCAAATCTTGACAATGAAGGAACCGTTGCGGTGTTCACACCCATGAACGGCACAAACAGCGATTCTTCTGGGCCAAAGTCCATGTCAGGTGACAGGTGCAAGATCTCACCATGCCTTAAACCACTCATGATTTGCTTCACCCCCTCGTGGCGAAAATAAGGCTTCACATTGCCTGTGCGTTGACGCCCTTCATTGACCCAAGCGTCCATGACTTTGCTGTGCTGCGGCACAAAAATAAATGCCACTGGTTTGCTGGCTTTCAAAGTGAGTGCCAAGCCACCTGCATCGAGTCCCACAAAATGCGGCGCCAAAATAATCTTCGGCGTGTCAGCCGCCAATTGAGAAAATGCAGCAGGCGTGCCAAGCCATTTCAAGCGCGATTCAACAACGGACATAGGGGCATGCCAAAGCCACGCTCGGTCTAACAAGGATTGTGCAAATTGAACAAAATGTGCGCGCGTGAGTTGTTTGATTTCTTCAATGGGTTTTTCAGGAAAGCACAGCCTCAAATTGGTCTGCACAATGTGCTTTCGACTTTTCATCAAGGCCCAAAGCAGCCACCCTAAAAATCGCCCCAGTCCACGAATGAAGCTCAATGGCATGATTGACAGCAATCGCATGAAGCCCACAAACAATGCCGTCACGGGTTGGACTCCTGACGCGGCTGTTTGTAACGGGCATAGCCCCAAAGGTACTGATCAGGGCGCGACACAATCAAGCGCTCCATGGCCTGGTTGATTTGCAAAACCAAAGCATCGACATCGTCAGCATCTTGGGTGCCAAGCTCGCTGGCATGAATGCGATAGCCTTGCCCCCAAGGCAGACGTTCGCCCCAAATCAAAATCAATTTGGCCCCTGTTTGCAAAGCCAATCTTGCAGCCAATGTCATGGTGTAAGCAGGCTTGCCGAAAAAGGGCGTCCACTGACCCATGCCTTGCGGCGGCACTTGGTCTGGCAGCAGGCCCACCGATCTGCCAGCGCGCAGGGCTTTGATCATTTGCCTCACGCCTGCCAAGGTGGTGGGGGCCGTTTCCAGCCCGGGACGCGCACGAGAAGCTTCCATCACCTTGCCAAAACCTTCTTTGCGAGCAGGCCTAAACAGAACGGTCAAGGGCCCGTACTTTTGACTGAAGGCGCTTGCCAAAGCCTGGGCACTGACTTCAAAGCAACCCAAATGGGGGGTCAGAAACAAAACGCCTTGACCTGCGGCATAGGCTTTTTCAGCACAGTTCAGAGAGCCTTCTGCCCAGTGAACGGCGGGGCTTTTGCCCATCCACAAACGGGGCAGTTCGGTCGACATGGCCCCCGCCTGCCCGACTGCGCCCACGACTTGGGAAAAGCCAAGACCCGCCGTTTTGACATTGGCTAAAAAGCGCTGGCGATAGGTTTTTGACAACAACCAAGCCAGCCAGCCAACGGCTTGCCCAATGGCGTGCAGCGCCCACAAAGGCCAATGGGAAAAAAAACGAAACCAAAAAATCATTTTATGTTTGGTAAACTACGCCGGTCGCTGAGTTAAATAGAGCAACTTGCAGGGCGACACACACTTTCGTTCAGCATGCCATGCATGCCTCAGATTGTGCCTTGTCTTCGGACAAATCTGCTAAAGCGTTCGCCGAGGCCCAAAGCTTCTGGCAGCGCAGACAAACATGCATGCCAAACTTTAGGAGAACCCTCATGGCGAATGACTATCTTTTTACTTCAGAATCCGTGTCCGAAGGCCACCCCGACAAGGTTGCCGATCAAATTTCCGACGCCATTCTGGATGCCATTTTTGAACAAGACCCCCGCAGCCGCGTGGCCGCTGAAACGCTGACCAACACAGGTCTGGTGGTTTTGGCCGGTGAAATCACCACCAACGCCCATGTCGATTACATCCAAGTGGCGCGCGACACCATCAAGCGCATTGGCTACGACAACACCGAATACGGCATTGACTACAAAGGCTGCGCCGTCATGGTGTGCTACGACAAGCAATCCAACGACATTGCCCAAGGCGTGAACCACGCCTCCGACGACCACCTGAACACCGGTGCCGGCGACCAAGGTTTGATGTTTGGTTACGCTTGCAGCGAAACGCCCGACCTCATGCCTGCGCCCATTTACTACGCGCACCGTTTGGTAGAGCGTCAAGCCCAACTGCGCAAAGACGGCCGCTTGCCTTTCTTGCGCCCCGATGCCAAAAGCCAAGTGACCATGCGCTATGTGGACGGCAAGCCTCACAGCATTGACACCGTGGTGTTGTCAACACAGCACAGCCCGGACCAAAGCGAGTCGGCGACCAAAATGAAGGCCAGTTTCAACGAAGCCATCATTGAAGAAATCATCAAGCCCGTGTTGCCCAAAGAGTGGTTGCAAGACACCAAGTACCTGATCAACCCCACCGGTCGTTTTGTCATTGGCGGCCCACAGGGCGATTGCGGTTTGACTGGCCGCAAAATCATTGTGGACACCTACGGTGGTGCTTGCCCTCACGGCGGCGGCGCGTTCTCAGGCAAAGATCCTTCTAAGGTTGACCGCTCAGCGGCGTATGCAGCGCGCTATGTGGCCAAGAACATTGTGGCTGCTGGTCTTGCAACCAAGTGCCAAATTCAAGTGGCCTACGCCATTGGTGTGGCACGCCCCATGAACATCACGATCAACACGGAAGGCACTGGCGTGATCTCCGATGACAAGATTGCCGCTTTGGTGAATGAGCACTTTGACCTGCGCCCTAAGGGCATCATTCAAATGCTCGACCTCTTGCGCCCCATTTACACGAAAACGGCTGCTTATGGCCACTTCGGCCGCGATGAGCCCGACTTCACATGGGAGCGCACCAACATGGCCGCTACCTTGCGTGCGGCCGCTGGCTTGAAGTAATTATTTGACGGGGTTTTCTAAAACGCCAATCCCGTCAATTTCAACGCGCACCACATCGCCTGACTTTAAATATTTGGGCGGTGTGAAGCCAATGCCCACACCCACGGGTGTGCCGGTGGCAATCACGTCGCCGGGGTACAGGGTAATGCCCGCACTCAAAGTTTCAATGAGGGTGGGAATGTCAAAAATCAAATCGGGTGTGGCGGCGTTTTGGCGCTCTTCGCCATTCACATAGCAACGCACGTGGGTGTTGGTGCCATCCATTTCGTCGGCACTGACCAACCACGGGCCCATGGGGCAGAAGGTGTCAAAGGACTTGCCCATGTGCCATTGCATGTGCTTGTTTTGCCAATCGCGTGCAGTCACATCGTTGACGATGGTGTAACCCCACACATGCTGCATGGCGTTGGCTTTGGTAATGCCTTTGCCGCCTTTGCCAATGATCACCGCCAACTCGGCTTCATAGTCAATCGCAGTTGACACTTTAGGCATCTCAATGGCTTCGCCAGTGGCGATCACGCACTCGGGCACCTTGGTAAAGATGATGGGCTCGGCCGGAATTTCACCGCCCGCTTTGGCACTGCTGTCAAAACCGCTGCGCGCAAATTCTTTGGCATGCGCGTGGTAGTTTTTACCGACGCAAAAAATGTTCCGGCGGGGATGTGGCAAAGGTGCGCGCAATTGCACGTCTTTCAAAGCAATGGCAGCGCCTTGCGCTGGCAAAGCCTCACCGCGAGAAAGTGTGTCAACGAGTGTGAGGGCGCCCAGTTCGCGATCGGCCAGGGGCAAATCAAAGGGTGTCACTGAGTTCGAATCTTGAGATACCAAACCCACGTGAGCTTGGTCTTGGTAGAAGAAGGCAGCAATGCGCATGATGGGGTCACTTGAAGTGAAAATTGAATCAGCCGCTATTGTGAGGCTTTGCGCCCTTCATGGGGGTGAGTCCAACTCACTCCCCCATGCCCCCATGTGACATAGGTTCATGCAAAGAATGAAACGCAGTGTTAGAGTGCATTGATCAGAGATTGCGCCCTCATTGCGCGCTGTGTCAGAGCAGGAGACCCCATGAATTTCTTCCATCAGAAGCAGCCATCAAACACCCTTCGCAGACATGCCCTTGGCGCTTTGGCTGTGCTGATCGGCAGCCTGAGCATGAACTTGGGAATGCATGCCAGCGCAGGGGCTCAAACAGCCCCATACCCCACCAAATCGATCACCATGATCGTGCCCTTTCCACCAGGTGGCTTGGCTGACATTGTGGCTCGCCCTGTGGCTGAAGCCCTCACACGTGAGTTGGGCCAACCTGTCGTCATTGAAAACAAAGGCGGTGCAGGGGGTGGCATTGGCATGGGTGTGGCAGCACGCGCCAAGCCCGATGGCTATACCGTGCTCCTCGCCTTGTCTTCACTCACGGTCATTCCTGAAGCCGATGCCTTGCTGGGCAGAAGCCCCATGTTTTTATTGAACGAGTTGCGTCCTATTGCGCGTTACACCGCAGACCCT
>CANFJC010000058.1 GCA_947447245.1 Comamonadaceae bacterium | reverse complement strand
TGCCAAAGAAATCTATGGCGTGATTCCCGCTGACAGCCGCAAGCCCTACGATGTACGCGAAATCATTGCGCGCATTGTGGACGGCAGCGAGTTTGCAGAATTCAAAGCGCGTTTTGGGGCCACGCTGGTGTGCGGCTTTGCGCACATTGAAGGCATGCCTGTGGGCATCATTGCCAACAATGGCATTTTGTTTTCTGAGTCGGCGCTCAAGGGTGCGCATTTCATTGAGCTGTGTTGCCAACGCAAAGTGCCCTTGGTGTTTTTACAAAACATCACTGGCTTCATGGTGGGTCGCAAATACGAAAGCGAAGGCATTGCGCGCAATGGCGCCAAGATGGTCACGGCTGTGGCCACCGCCAAAGTGCCCAAGTTCACCATCATCATTGGTGGCAGTTTTGGCGCTGGCAACTACGGCATGTGCGGCCGCGCCTTTGGTCCGCGTTTCTTGTGGATGTGGCCCAACGCGCGCATTTGCGTGATGGGCGGTGAGCAGGCCGCAGGCGTATTGGCCACCGTGAAGCGCGATGGCATTGAAGCCCGTGGCGGCGCTTGGAGTGCCGAAGAAGAAGCCTCTTTCAAGCAACCCATTTTGGACCAATTTGGCGCGCAGTCGCATCCGTATTACGCCAGTGCGCGTTTGTGGGACGACGGTGTGATTGACCCTGCAGACACACGCCGTGTGTTGGCACTCGGCTTGTCGGCCTCTTTGAATGCGCCCATTGAAGACACGAAGTTCGGCATTTTCCGCATGTGATGTGTGAGAAAGAACAACATGACTTACACCTTTGACAACATCTACACCACGCCCGAGCACACCTTGCTGCGTGATCAAGTGGCCAAGTTCATTTCGCGCGAAGTAGAGCCCTATGCGCAAGCTTGGGAAGAAGAAGGCATGGTGCCGCGCGAGGTGCTGCGCAAAATGGGCCAAGCGGGTTTGCTGGGTTTGATGTACGACCCCGAGCTAGGCGGTGGTGGCGCCGATGCCATGGCCAACTTGGTGTTTGCAGAAGCCTTGTCGCAGTCTACGTTTGCAGGCTTCATCATCACGGTGCTGGTGCATACCGACATGGCCAGCCCTCACTTGCACCATGCAGGCACGGCGGCGCAAAAGGCCAAGTACATGCCGCGCATTACAACAGGTGAGTGCATCACAGCGGTAGGTGTCTCGGAACCTGGCGCGGGCTCAGACGTGGCGGGTATTCGAACCACGGCCAAGCGCGATGGCGACCATTGGGTGCTCAATGGCACCAAAATGTTCATCACCAACGGCGTGCATGCCGACTTGTATTTCATTGCGGCTAAAACGGGTGATGCACGCCATGCCATGTCGATGTTCATTGTGGAAAAAGGAACGCCCGGTTTCAGTGTGGGCCGCGCTTTGAAGAAAACTGGCTGGTTGTCATCAGACACCGCCGAGTTGGTGCTCGACAACGTGCGCATTCCAGACCATCACTTGCTTGGCGAAGAAAACAAAGGCTTCTACTCTGTGATGAAAAATTTTCAGACAGAGCGAATTGCTTTGGGCGCCATGGCCATTGGCCATTGCACGCGCGCCTTGGAACTCACCTTGGACTATGTGCGCCAACGCCCCGCATTTGGCGGCACCTTGTGGGACAAGCAAGTGATTCGCCAACGCTTGGCCATGCTCGATGCCAAAACGCGTTCGGCCAGACAGTTCATGTACCACTGCGCGTGGAGCGTCACACAAAACAAAGACATCGTGCAAGAAGTCTCCATGCTCAAAGCCCTCACCGGTGAATTGGTCAATGAAGTGGTGCAAACCTGCCAGCAGTTTCACGGTGGCATGGGCTACATCCGCGAAACCGCCATTGAACGTTTGTGGCGCGACTCGCGCATTTTGGGCATAGGCGGTGGTGCCACCGAAGTGATGTTGGACGAAGTGGCCAAGCGCTACTGATTCAGCGCATCAAGCCATCACAGACATTGATTTTCTAACAATGACAAACGCCATCGAAACTGCGAAAGACTCGTCATGACCACGACCGAAACAACATTGGACATCCGACGCCCCTCCAAGTGGGTGGCCGAGGTGTGGCTCAACCGTCCCGATGTGCGCAATGCGTTCAACGATTCGGTCATTGCCGAGCTCACTGAAGCCTTCCAACAATTGGGCCAAGACAAAGATTTGCGCGCCATTGTGCTCAGCGCGCATGGCAAAGCATTTTGTGCAGGTGCCGATTTAAATTGGATGCGCGCCATGTCTGGCTACAGCTGGGAAGAAAATCGCGCTGATGCGCAAAAGCTGGCCGACATGTTGTGGACTTTGGACCAATGCTCCGTGCCCATTGTGGGTCGCTTGCAAGGCGACTGCTACGCCGGTGGCATGGGATTGGCGGCTGTGTGTGATGTGTTGGTGGCCTCAGACAACGTGACATTCTGTTTGTCAGAAGCGCGCTTGGGTTTGTTGCCTGGCACCATCAGCCCTTATGTGATTCGGGCCATGGGCGCCCAAGCGGCCAAGCGTTACATGGTCACAGCCGAAAGATTTTCTGCCACACAAGCGCATGCCATGGGCATGGTGCATGAACTTTGCACGCTTGAGAGTTTGGATGCCAAAGTCGCCGAGTTGGTCAGCACCTTGTGCGGCAATGGACCGCAAGCCTTGCGTGCTTGCAAAAAATTGGTGCAAGACGTTGCGGGCCAACCAATTGATGAGACATTGAGAATTGAAACTGCCAGGCGCATTGCCGACATCCGTGCCAGCGATGAAGGCAAAGAAGGCTTGCAATCGTTTTTGCAAAAACGCCCAGCGCAATGGACTCAGGCGCAGTGAGCCGAGTTTGCACCGCACGCCATCCAAGCATTCAAACATTTAGAAATAAGCAGGCTGATCATGTTTAAAAAAATCCTCATTGCCAATCGCGGCGAAATTGCATGCCGCGTGGCAGCGACCGCCAAGCGCATGGGCATTCAAACCGTGGCGGTCTATTCGGATGCAGATGCCCATGCCAAGCATGTGGCCGCTTGTGACGAAGCCATCCATGTGGGTGGCTCTGCCCCCAAAGACAGCTACCTAAGGTGGCAAGCCATCATTGAAGCCGCCAAAGCCACTGGCGCACAAGCCATTCACCCTGGCTATGGCTTCTTAAGCGAGAACGAAGCCTTTGCAGAGGCTTGTGCCCAAGCAGGTTTGGTCTTCATTGGCCCACCCGCCTCAGCCATTCAAGCCATGGGTTTGAAAGCGGCGTCAAAGCAGCTCATGGAAAAAGCGGGTGTGCCTTTGGTGCCTGGCTATCACGGCGCCGATCAACACCCTGATCTACTGAAACGCGAAGCCGATCGCATTGGCTACCCAGTGCTCATCAAAGCCAGTGCCGGCGGCGGCGGCAAGGGCATGCGTGCCGTTGAAAAATCAGAAGACTTTTTAGAAGCCTTGGCATCATGCCAACGCGAAGCACATAACAGTTTCGGCGACCAAGCGGTGCTGATTGAAAAGTATGTGCAGCGCCCACGTCACATTGAAATTCAAGTGTTTGGCGATACGCAAGGAAATTGCGTTTATTTGATGGAGCGCGATTGCTCTGTGCAGCGCCGTCATCAAAAAGTATTGGAAGAAGCGCCTGCACCGGGCCTGTCAGATGCGTTGCGCCAGCAAATGGGCGAAGCAGCAGTGGCAGCAGCACGTGCCGTGAACTATGTGGGCGCTGGCACGGTTGAATTCATTGTGGAACAGCGCGACAACAAAGCCACCGGCCAAGTGGACATGCACTTTTTCTTCATGGAGATGAACACCCGTTTGCAAGTGGAGCATCCGGTGACAGAAGCTGTGACAGGTTTGGATTTGGTCGAGTGGCAATTGCGCGTGGCCAGCGGTGAGCCTTTGCCTTTAAGGCAAGACCGAATCAAATTAACAGGCCACGCCATTGAAGCGCGCATCTGCGCTGAAAACCCCGACAACCATTTCTTACCCGCGACAGGTCATTTGCAGGTTTACAAAAAGCCTGCGCACACTGCCTTTGAAAGAGGCGTGGTTCGATTTGACGATGGTGTGAGGCAAGGCGACACCATCAGCCCCTATTACGATTCCATGGTGGCCAAGCTCATCGTGCATGGCGACACGCGCGAACAAACATTGGCTTTGCTCGATCAAGCTTTGGCACAAACGCAAGTGGTGGGCTTGTCGACCAACGTGCAGTTTTTAAGGCATGTGGTTCACAGTGCTTCATTTGCGAAGGCGCATTTGGACACGGCGCTTATTCCGCGGGAAGCCGATGTGTTGTTCCATCAAGAAAAGGTGGGCTTGAATGTGGCGGCTGCTGCGGTGGTGGCCTACACGCTGCATCAAGAAAATTCAAAACAAGGCAATGACCCATTCAGCAATAGCGATGGATGGCAATCGCATGCTGAAACTACTCGCAGGTTCCCATTGGAGTTTGCAGGCGAGACGCATACAGCTTGGTTGCACCATGGCCACGACGGCGCCATGAAGCTCACATGGGGTGATGCTGCAGGGCCCGCAGCCATGGGCCCGCAAGATGAATTTGGTTTTGCCGCGGCCACTCCTGTTGCTGCTTCCACTGCCATTGTTGGTCAGAGCCTTGCGATAGGCCATCAAAGCTCCCAAGCACTGAACGTGACCTGGCAAGGTCAACGCGTGACCAGTGAAGTCGTCATGCAAGATGGCAAACTCGGCCACCCCGCTGAGCTAGCCCACGTGTTCACCCAAGCGGGTGCCACACGCATCCGCGTGATTCAGCCTCTGGCCCATGCTGAAGGCGCACAAGACGAAAAAGGCGGCCTGACTGCACCCATGCCCGGCAAAGTGGTGTCCTTTGCTGTGAAGGTGGGCGACAAGGTCAAGGCGGGCCAAACTTTGGCGGTCATGGAGGCCATGAAAATGGAGCACACCATTGCAGCGCCCAAAGAGGGCGAAGTGACAGAATTGCTTTACGCCCCGGGCGATCAAATTGCAGAGGGAGCAGAGTTGCTCAAGCTTGCGTAAACTAGCGGCTATGAAAATCGTATTTTGTTGCACCAATACCAAAGCAGATCCTTGGCTCGAGGGTTTTAGACAGGCCTTGCCTGGCGTTGACATTTGGGAGTGGCAAGCCACCCCAGCCGGCCAGGCCCCCAAGTTGGCCGACCATGCCGTGGTGTGGTCGCCGCCCCAACAGTTCATTGACGAGCAAACGCAATTGCAAAACTTGTTCAACATTGGCGCAGGCGTAGACGCTTTGTTGAAACTCAATTTGCCAAGCAGCTTGAACATTGTGCGTTTGAACGACGCTGGCATGTCGGTGCAAATGGCCGAGTATGTGTGCCATGCGGTCATTCGGTATTTCCGCGAATTCAATCACTATGAAAAAGACACGCAAGAAAAGCGTTGGTCTTATCGCAAGCCGCCGGTGCGCTCAGAATTTTCTGTGGGTGTGTTGGGCGCGGGCGTGTTGGGCAGCAAGGTGGCCCAAGCATTGCAACAGTTTGAGTTTCCAGTGAATGTGTGGAGCCGCTCGCCCAAACAATTGGCAGGTGTCAAAAGCTTCACTGGCCCAGATCAGTTGTCTGATTTTTTAAAGGCAACGCGCGTGTTGGTCAATTTGTTGCCCCTCACACCTGATACAGAAAACATTTTGAACCGTGCCAACTTGTCGCAACTTCAATCGGGTGCTTTTTTAATCAATGTGGCGCGCGGCAAACACGTGGTCGATCAAGACTTGTTAGATTTGCTAGACCAAGGCCACATGGCCGGTGCCACCTTGGATGTGTTCAGAGTGGAGCCGCTGCCGCAAGATCATGCATTTTGGAACCATCCGAAAATTGTGATCACGCCGCACACCTCTGCACGCACCATGCGCGAAGAAAGCATTGCGCAAATTGCCGGGAAAATTAAAGCGGTTTATGCAGGGCAGTTCATCGAGGGCCGTGTCGACAAAATTCGTGGCTATTGAGCTGCAGCTTTCAAGTCACATTGAGCAAACCTTTTTAAAATTTCGATAGAGTCCAAACATGACACTTCCTTCCCGCGTTAAATTGGTCGATGTGGGTCCTCGAGATGGCTTGCAAAATGAAAAGCAAGCCGTGCCTGCGGCCATCAAAATTGAACTGGTGCACCGTCTCCAAGCCGCGGGTTTGAAGGAAATTGAAGTCACCAGTTTTGTCAGCCCCAAGTGGGTGCCGCAAATGGCCGACAACGCAGAAGTCATGGCCGGCATTCATCGACAAGCGGGTGTTCGATATTCAGTGCTCACACCCAACATGCAAGGTTTTCAAGCCGCACAGCACAGCAAGCCTGACGAAATTGTGGTGTTTGCAGCTGCCAGCGAAGCCTTCAGTCAGAAGAACATCAATTGCAGCATCGAAGAAAGCATTCAACGTTTTGCGCCCGTGGTGGAAGCGGCGCTTGCGGCCGGCATCTATGTGCGCGGCGCCATGTCGTGCGTGGTGGGTTGCCCTTACGAGGGCGATGTGCCGCCCGCCAGCGTAGAGCGATTGGCCAAACTCATGAAGAGCATTGGCGTTCAGCATTTGGGCGTGGCCGATACCATTGGCGTGGGCACACCGAGCAAAGTGCAAGCAGCCATGGAAGCCACTTTGAAGCACTATGACTTGAATGATATTTCAGGCCATTTCCATGACACCTATGGCCAAGCTTTGGCCAACACACTGGCCAGTTTGGAAATGGGCGTGTGGCAATACGATGCCTCAGTGGCTGGCCTGGGCGGTTGTCCTTATGCCAAAGGCGCTACGGGCAATGTGGCCACCGAAGATGTGGTGTACATGCTGCATGGCATGGGCATTGAAACGGGCATTGATTTGGACAAGCTGGTGGACGCGGGTGCTTTCATCAGCGATTTCTTGCAGCGCAAATCGGGCTCGCGTGTGGCCACGGCCACGCTCAGCAAGCGCTTGGGCTAATGCGGCTGCAAAGCATCAAGCACCAGACCATGAGTCTCTTTTCTCGTCTGCAACACCGCGCCGAACAAGTCTTGGCCAGCGACGATCCGTATGTGCCATCGCCTTGTGTATCTGTGTGTGTGGTTCATCCCATTGAAGGCACGTGTGAAGGCTGTCTCAGAAATTTGGACGAGATTGTTGCCTGGGGTCAAATGCAAAGTGCGCAGCAACGTGAAGTTTGGCACCGCATCAAACTTCGCTGTGCGCAGCGCCTTCAAGCGACAAAGCCATGAAAGAAATTCATTTCTATTTTGATGTCATCTCGCCCTATGCGTGGCTGGCTTTTCAGGCCTTGCCCAAAGCTTTAGAAGGCATTAGCCACCGCGTGCATTACCATCCTGTAGTGTTTGGTGCCATGCTCAAACACCATGGCCAATTGGGCCCCGCAGAAATGCCTGGCAAACGCGATTGGACGTATCGACAAGTGATGTGGTTGGCCAAGCAGCAAGGCACTGATTTGCAAATGCCCGCGTCGCATCCGTTTAACTCTTTGGCTTTGCTGCGCTTGGCGGTGGCTGCTTCAGATAACGGAGAACCTAATCGCTATGTGGTTGAAAGTATTTTCAAACATGTGTGGTGTACGGGACTAGAAGCTTCGGATGCCGAGCGTTTTGCGGCGTTGCAATCGCATTTGTTCAGTCAAGCCAATGTATCTTTGAAAGACCCGCAGTCTGTTGAAGTGAAACAACTGCTGCAACAGCAAACCCAAGAGGCCATTGATCTGGGCTTGTTTGGCGTGCCCAGCATGGTGGTGAATGGCCAAGTTTTTTGGGGGCAAGATGCACTGCCCATGTTGCGGGCTTACCTTCAAGGTGATGCGTGGTTTGAAAGTGCCGATTGGCAAGATGCAGGCAAACTGCCTGTGGGTATTCGAAGAACACCTGCCTCCAAATAATTGCCGCGATTCAAAAGTTAGGCAATTAAGCAGTTAGGAAGTCTCAGAATCCGATTGAGTTTGTCTTTCCCACCGATTGACCAGCAAGGCGTACACCCAAGTGATGGCCAAGAACATCAGCACCGAGCCTTGTGCGGCCATCCAAAATCCAAAGGGTTTGTCCAGCACGTTGAAGCTCAGGTCACGTGCAAAAAACGCCACACCAAATGTCACGCTGCCCCAAATGAGCAAGAGGATCCAACGCAAACGATTCACTCGGTATGTCAATTCGGCTTGTGGCATAGGTTGGGACATGGGCGACATCTTATGCGCTAGTTTCTAGCGTGTGGTCATGGATGGGGGAATGGCCGTACTCAGTGTTTACCCTTGACTGACATCAAATTTCATAATACAAAAATAAATACAAGGGTTTCACCCTAATCTGTCAGCCTATGTTGGTTTGGTGTCAGAGGAGGGTCAGAGCAAGCCTCAAGAATCGCCCCAAGCCTTCCTGTCGAGGGCTATTTTTTGGAGACAGCTCTATGGCTACAACAGACCCACGCCCGATGTCGGCCGAAGAGAAGAAGGTGATTTTCGCTTCTTCCCTTGGTACGGTGTTTGAATGGTATGACTTCTACCTTTACGGTTCACTCGCCGCAATCATTGCGAAACAATTCTTCAGCGGTTTGGATGAAGGCTCAGCGTTCATTTTCGCGCTGTTGGCTTTTGCTGCCGGTTTCATCGTCCGTCCTTTCGGCGCCATTTTCTTTGGCCGTTTGGGCGACATGATTGGCCGCAAGTACACCTTCTTGGTGACCATCTTGATCATGGGTATTTCCACGTTCATCGTGGGTTTGCTCCCTAACTACGCCAGCATTGGCGTGGCCGCTCCCGTCATCCTGATCTGCTTGCGCTTGTTGCAAGGTTTGGCATTGGGTGGTGAGTACGGTGGTGCTGCGACTTATGTGGCTGAGCACGCACCGCAAGGCAAGCGTGGTGCCTTCACTTCTTGGATTCAGACCACAGCCACCTTGGGCTTGTTCTTGTCTTTGATGGTGATTTTGGGCGTGCGTACCTACACTGGTGAAGATGCCTTTGCCGAGTGGGGCTGGCGCGTTCCGTTCTTGGTCTCTATTCTGTTGTTGGCCGTATCGGTCTACATCCGTTTGAGCATGAACGAATCACCTGCTTTCGCCAAAATGAAAGCGGAAGGCAAAACTTCCAAAGCACCTTTGACAGAATCTTTTGGTCAATGGAAAAACCTGAAAATCGTGATCTTGGCTTTGGTGGGCTTAACAGCTGGTCAAGCTGTGGTCTGGTACTCAGGCCAGTTCTACGCATTGTTCTTCTTGACACAATCACTCAAAGTAGACGGCCCTACTGCCAACGTGATGATCGCTATTTCTTTGATCATCGGCACACCCTTCTTCTTGATCTTCGGCACCTTGTCCGACAAGATTGGCCGCAAGCCCATCATCTTGGCCGGTTGCTTGTTGGCCGCGGTCACTTACTTCCCCGTGTTCAAAGCATTGACCGAAGCTGCCAACCCTGACTTGGCCGCTGCGCAAGCTAAATCACAAGTGGTGGTCACTGCCGATCCTGCAGAGTGTTCATTCCAGTTCAACCCCACAGGTACGAAGAAGTTCACTTCTTCTTGCGACATTGCCAAACAGCGTTTGGCTGGCGCCTCAGTGAGCTACTCCAACGAAGTGGCACCTGCTGGCACACCTGCCACCATCAAGGTGGGCGAGACTTTGGTCAAAGTGAAGTACACACCGGAAGACGTTGCTGAAGCCAAGGCCAAGGCCGAAGCCAAGGTGGCAGATCTGACAGCTGCACAACCCCAAGACGCCAAAGCTTTGGAAGCTGCCAACAAGTCTGTCAAAGACTTGAGCAACGAGAAGACAGCCGGAACGACCTTGTTGGCTTCTAACTTGGGCGCTGCATTGAAAGCTGCTGGCTATCCGCCAAAAGCTGACATGGCCAAGTTTGACAGAGTCAAGGTCATCATCATCCTGACTTACTTGGTGATTTTGGTGACCATGGTGTACGGCCCGATTGCTGCTATGTTGGTGGAAATGTTCCCAACACGCATTCGCTATACATCGATGTCTTTGCCTTACCACATTGGCAATGGCTGGTTCGGTGGTCTGTTGCCTACAACCGCTTTCGCGATCGTGGCGCAAACAGGTAACATGTACAACGGTCTCTGGTACCCGATCATCATTGCGGCCGTTACGGTTGTAATTGGTGGCTTGTTCATCAAAGAAACCAAAGACGTTGACATTTTTGCCAACGACTAATTTGTAAGCTTCCCGAGGTCTCCTCGGTGCTACATTCAAGCCCTCCCTCCGGAGGGCTTTTTAATTGGGGTCAGATCAACATTAATTTCGAATAAATGGGGTCAGATGAACATTAATTTCCAATCAGAAGGGCTACAGGCTAAGGGGGCTTCCTCATGGTGGGGTACCACAAATCGTCAGCCCCCTTAGCCTGTAGCCCTTCTGATTGATCAAATTAATGTTCATCTGACCCCACTTATTCATAAAATTAATGATGATCTGACCCCAATTAAAAATTTGCGTTCACCCTAATTAACGATATTTTTGGAGAAAACTCATGTGGAAAATTGCTGTTGGATTCGCCGTGTTTGCCGGCCTTGCCTTGTACGTCATTTCTAAAGGTGGCGACAACATTGATATGACTGGTGAGAAACACGGCTCAGAAGCTGTGCATGCCCCAGCCCCTGCCGCGCCTGCTCCAGCAGAAGCGCCGGCTGCCCCCGCACCTGCTAGCAAGCCATGAAGCAAATCAAATCCTTGTTAATGACATTGGCTGCAACATTGACAGTTGCTGCAAATGCTGGCGGACCACAAACTTGGGGACATGTCTCAGATGCTTTGGCTGTTGGCTTGCCCTTAGTTGCTGCTGGGACTGCATTGACAAAAGGTGACACAGAGGGTGTGAAAGAACTCACCTTGACGTTGGGTTCAACTTTCGTTGCCGCTGAGGCACTCAAATCACTTGTGCACGCAAAACGCCCAGATGGTTCAGGCAATGACAGCTTTCCATCTGGCCATACAGCCATTGCTTTTGCCTCCGCTCGGTTCTTCGACAAACGTTATGCCCCAGAGTCATCGCCGCTTTTATATGCTGCTGCAGGCCTCACAGCTTTGGCTCGCGTCAAGGCTGATAAGCATTACACCAAAGATGTTTTGGCTGGCGCTGGCTTAGGTTATGTCTCTGCGGAATATTTCACCCGATCAATATCGGGTGGCGCAGTGTCGTTGATGCCTGCAAAATCGGGCTTTGCTGTGCTTTGGCAAATGCCCTTGTTTTGATGTAATCGCATGAAACCTCTGGCAATGCAGTCCGTGCGGCGGTTGTGGAGCTTTATGCTGCTCAGCCTCACGGCAATTGCTTGCTCGAGTGCGCAAACGGTTGGCACTGAAGCTGAATTAGATGTTCGCTCTTTGCTGCTGCGCCCATGCGAAAAAGGTGGACGCGATGATTGTGTCAAAGTAGACGTCACCCTTCACATAGACGCTCCCATAGAAATTGTTTGGCAAGTCATCACTGATTATCAGCATGCTGCGCAGTTCATCAGTAATTTGAGATCCAGTTCGGAAACACAAATTGGGCCTAACAAACTGCAAGTTGAACAAGTCGGACGTGTGGGATGGAATGCTTTGAACGTAGAAATTAAAACGGTCTACCATGTCAACCTGAATGCACTTGAAAAGAACATTCAAAGTGTTTCGGTGGGTGGTGATTTGAAGAGTGTGTCGATGTTCACTCAACTTCACGCTAAAGCCAATGGTGGTACCGTTTTAGAGTACACCTTGACCACAGATCCTGCGCGCTGGGCCCCTTTGGTTATTGCGGAAGAATTGTTGATACGCAACGCTCGGCAGAGCTTTGCTGATTTAAAGCGAGAGATTCTCAAAAGGTCTTCTGCTGTAGCCGTCAATAAGCCCTCAGCCTAAAGAGAACGAGAAGGAAATAAATGTCTAAAAAATCGATCTCCCGATTGCAATCCATGCAACACGCTGTACGCGGCTTCAAGGTGGTTTTCCAAGAACCCAATGCTCAAATTCACGTGGTTGCTGCAGCAATCGCATTTGCAATGGGCGTTTATCTTCAGATCACTTCGATAGAATGGGTTGCAGTGGTTTTTGCGATTGCATCAGTCATTGGTGCGGAAGCCTTGAACACAGCTGTTGAAAAAGCAGTCGATGTGGCCAGTCCAGAGTGGCATGAAACTGCTGGCCAAGCCAAAGATGCGGCTGCGGCTGCTGTATTGATTTTCAGTATCGGTGCAGCTACTGTTGGGGCTTTGATCTTTTTGCCTAAATTACTTAGAGTAATGCAACTTTGATCCTCATTTTCAGTGATGCTTCAGCCAGTCTTTCAAAGCATCATTGATTCGCGTTTGCCAACCAGGACCTTCTTTGCGAAAAGCATCAAGAACTTCTGGGTCTAGGCGAATGGCGATTTGTTCTTTGGTTGCAGCACTGAAAGGGCGGCCTCTTTTTTTGTAGGCTAGCAATCCATCGGCCATTTCTTTTGGGTTCAGAGGCTTTTCGTCTTCATCTTTGCCATCCCACACATAAAAATCACTTGGCTTTTGATTTTTTAACGCACTCAAAATTTCTTCACCGCTCATGCCATTCGTTGGCGAGCCATTCAAAGTAGAAGTCGGCTTCTTTTTGGTTCGTTTTTCTGAAACTGATGATTCTGATTTGGTCATATTCCCACGTTAATCGAAGTTCTATTTATTGTAGATGCATTAAATGGAAATGACTATTTATTTCTTTGTGTGTGAATGAGCATCAGTTTGCAATAAACCTCTTTGGGCGAAGCAATTTAAATGGGGTCAGATCAACATTAATTCCCAATCAGTTGGGGGTAGAGGCTAATGGGGGCTGACGATTTGTGGTACCCCACCATGAGGAAGCCCCCATTAGCCTCTTCCCCTTTTGATTGG
>CANFJC010000057.1 GCA_947447245.1 Comamonadaceae bacterium | reverse complement strand
GTTGCTTTGGCCTGACAGAGCCTAACCATGGCTCTGACCCTGCCAGCATGATCACACGCGCCAAACCCGTGGACGGCGGCTTCATCATGAAGGGCGCCAAAATGTGGATCACCAATGCCCCCATCGCAGATGTTTTTGTGGTCTGGGCCAAACTGGAAAGCGAAGGCGATGGCCAATCTGCCATTCGCGGTTTCATTTTAGAAAAAGGCATGAAAGGCCTGACAGCGCCCAAGATTGAAGGCAAGATGAGCTTGCGCGCCAGCATCACAGGCGAGATTGTCATGGACGATGTGTTTGTCCCTGAAGCCAACATGCTGCCCAATGTGTCTGGTCTGAAGGGCCCGTTTGGTTGCTTGAACAAAGCCCGCTATGGCATTGCTTGGGGCGCTTTGGGCGCTGCTGAAGACTGCTGGCACCGTGCTCGCCAATACACGCTTGATCGCGTGCAATTTGGCCGTCCCTTGGCGCAAAACCAATTGATTCAGAAAAAATTGGCCGACATGCAAACCGAAATCGCTTTGGGATTGCAAGGCTGCTTGCGCGTCGGGCGCCTCATGGACAAAGGCCAAGCTGTGCCTGAGATGATCAGCCTGATCAAGCGCAACAGTTGCGGCAAGGCCTTGGACGTGGCCCGCATGGCGCGTGACATGCATGGTGGCAACGGCATTCACGATGAATACCATGTCATTCGCCACATGATCAATTTGGAAACTGTGAACACCTATGAAGGCACGCACGATGTGCATGCCTTGATTCTCGGTCGCGCCCAGACAGGCTTGCAGGCTTTTTATTGAACTTGCAGACCTTGCAAAGCCAACACGAAAGACCGCTCTGGCGGTCTTTTTTTTCGTGGAAGTCTCCTTGACACCTTGACGCCTGCACCCCTGAGGCTTACATTACTAACCAACGAGTCATTAAACGTGTCTGAATCCCTCCTCACCCCCAAAAGAGAGCGCCGCAAACAACAACGCCCAGGCGAGTTGCTGGAAGCAGCGCTGGATTTATTTGTTGAAAAAGGCTTTGCTGCAACCAAATCAGAAGAAGTTGCCGCCAAAGCGGGCGTCTCCAAGGGAACCCTGTTTTTGTACTTCCCCAGCAAAGAAGAATTGTTCAAAGCGGTGGTTCGAGAAAATGTGGTGAAAACAGTCACGGAAGGTGCATTGGAAGTTGCCAACTTCAAAGGAAGCAGTGCAGATCTGCTTAAAACTTTGATGCTTGAGTGGTGGCGCAGATACGGCTCTACCAAGGCCTCCGGCATTACCAAACTGATCATCAGTGAAGGGAATCACTTCCCTGACTTGGCCGCCTTCTACCAAGAAGAGGTCATTGACCCCGCCACGCGAATGCTCAAGGACATTCTGGAGCGAGGACGGGCAACGGGCGAGTTTCTCAACTTCAACACAGAACACACCACCATGGTGGTGATAGCACCCATGCTTTTTCTCATCATGTCCAAACACGCCAACGCCATTTGTATTTCGGGTTCCCAAGAAACCAACCCTGAAAATTTCATAGCGCAGCATGCCGACTTGCTGGTGCGCGGACTTTCCAATTCAAACTCACTATGTTGATCTCAAAAAAAATCGCCTTTGGTATCGGCTTCGTGGTGCTAGCAGGCCTCCTCACTTTAGGCTTCCAAAAAGGCTGGATCGGTAAGCGAGCAACAGAAAGCAGTGCCCCGAAAACCAATGGCCCTGTGAGCATTGAGTTGTCAGATGGTGACATTGCCATTGCTCAAAAAATGACCATGGCCCAAGGCTTGCCCGTTTCAGGCACGCTCAAAGCCGTTCGAAGCGCCATGATCAAAGCCCGCGTAGCCGGTGAACTCGTGATGCTGGAAGTTCGCGAAGGTGATGCTGTGAAAATGGGACAAATTGTGGCCCGGGTCGACAACACCGAATACCTGGCCCGACAAAGTCAAAATAAACAACAAGCAGAAGCTGCGCGTGCCCAAGTTGAAGTGGCTCAAAGACAGTTTGACAACAACAACGCGCTGGTCAATCAAGGCTTTATTTCCAAAACAGCTCTTGATACCTCGATCGCCAATCTGAACGGCGCCAAGGCAAGCTATCAAGCGGCCCTGTCAGCTTTGGATGTAGCGACCAAAGCAGTGGATGACAGCGTTTTAAAAGCACCTCTGAATGGCTTTGTCAGCCAACGCTTTGCGCAACCTGGCGAACGCGTGGCACCGGAAGCCCGCATCATTGAAATCGTTGACCTGTCGCAACTTGAACTCGAAGCCACCCTGACTTCAGCAGAAGCCATGAATGTTCGACTTGGACAGATTGCCAAACTGAATGTAGAAGGAACCAAGGAAGAAGTCTCAGCCAAAGTTTTGAGAATCAACCCCAGCACGCAAGCAGGCAGTCGCAGCGTTTTGATTTATTTAGGATTGCAGACACACCCTTTGCTGCGACAAGGCGTATTTGTTCAAGGCAGTCTAGGCACACAAAAAGTTCAAGCCATTGTCGTCCCGCTAGAAAGTGTGCGATCGGACAAACCCATGCCCTATGTGCAAACCATTCGCGATGGCAAAGTGATGCACATCCAAGTCGTATTGGGTGCAAAAGGTGAGGCCAACGGCAACGCTGTGATGGCCTTGAAAGAAATTGAAGAAGGCGCTCAGTTGCTGGCACCCAGCGCAGGCGCCGTCAGGGATGGCACCTTGGTTACTCGAGCCCCTCAAACCCCAAGGTCCTCGGCTGGCGCCAAGCCATAAGCTCAGCCTATGTGGTTTACCAAAGTCAGCCTCCAGAATCCGGTCTTTGCGACCATGATCATGCTCGTGTTTGTGGTCATGGGTTTATTTTCCTTTCAGCGCTTGAAGGTCGATCAATTTCCCAACATTGATTTTCCTGTGGTCGTGGTTCTGACCGAATACCCAGGTGCATCACCTGAAATTGTTGAGAGTGAAGTTTCTAAAAAGATTGAAGAAGGTGTGAATTCAATTGCGGGTATCAGTGCCCTGACCTCACGCAGCTATGAAAATCAATCGGTGGTGGTCATCGAGTTTCAACTCAACATGGATGGCCGAAAAGCAGCCGACGACGTGCGCGAAAAAGTTGCAAGCATGCGAGCAACTTTGCGCGATGAAGTCAAAGAGCCGCGCATCATTCGCTTCGACCCTACCAGCAAAGCCATATGGTCTTTGGCGGTTTTCCCTGAAACCCAAAATGACAGCAAGCAGACCAGCCTGGTTGAACTCACCAATTACGCTGAACAAACCATCAAGAAACGTTTAGAAAACGTTCGCGGCGTGGGTGCGGTCAATGTGTTGGGCGGCAGCCGAAGAGAAATTAACATTTACCTGCGGCCAGATGCCATGGAGGCCTTGGGCGTTTCGGCAGATCAAATTGCCGCCGCCGTTCGCAATGAAAATCAAGATCTACCTGTTGGGGCCTTGCGCTCCTTGACGCAAGAGCGTGCGATTCAGGTTCAATCTCGCGTGAAACGACCCGAAGACTTTGCCAACATCATTGTGGCTCGCAAAGGCAGCACACCCATCCGATTGTCACAAGTCGCCTATGTGAATGACGGTGCGCAAGAAATGACAAACATGGCACTGTACAACGGCGATAGAACTTTGGTGCTCACGGTTCAAAAGTCACAAGACGCCAACACCATCGAAGTGGTTGACGGGCTGATGAGCACCCTGAAAGAGCTGCGCAAACAAATTCCTGCGGGCATTCGTCTTGAGCCTGTGTCGGATGGCTCGCGTCAAATTCGAGTCGCTGTTGACAATGTTCGCCGAACCCTCATTGAAGGTGCACTGCTGACCATTCTCATTGTATTTTTATTCTTGAACTCATGGCGCTCAACGGTCATCACGGGCTTAACGCTGCCCATCTCATTGATCGGCACATTTTGGTTCATGAGCATGTTCGGTTTTACCATCAACATGATCACGCTCATGGCCTTGTCCTTGTGTGTGGGCTTGCTGATTGATGACGCCATTGTGGTTCGAGAGAATATTGTGCGCCATGTGCAAATGGGGAGAAATGCCTACGACGCAGCCATGGTGGGTACGCAAGAAATTGGCCTGGCTGTTTTGGCCACAACCTTGTCCATCGTGGCTGTGTTCCTGCCCATTGGTTTCATGGAAGGCATCATTGGCAAGTTCTTCCATGAGTTCGGCATCACCATTGTGGCAGCCGTGCTCATCTCCATGTTTGTGAGTTTCACACTGGATCCCATGCTGTCGAGTGTGTGGCACGACCCCAGCATTCACCCACAAGGCCAAACTCAAAAGCCGGCCAGCTTTTATGACAAAACGGTGGGCCGTGTCACACATTGGTTTGAAGTTCAAACCGATCTCATGGCTGACAAGTACCAAGGCATGTTGGCTTGGGCCTTGAACCACAAGCTCACCACCTTGTTGACTGCCTTGCTGATCTTCATTGCAAGTGTTTTGATGGTCCCGCTTTTGGGCACTGAATTTGTGCCAAAGGGCGATTACTCAGAAGCCACATTGGCCTTTCAAACACCAGTGGGGACTTCGCTTGAAAGTACGGCCCTCAAAGCCAAACAAGTTGAAAAAATTGTGCGCGAATTTCCAGAGGTTGAATACACCCTCACAGGCATGAACACGCCCAACGCACAAGGCAAAAACAGCGCCAGCATTTACATACGTTTGGTGGATCGAAAATTGCGCCAGCGCAGCGTGGAGGACTTAGGGGCTCTGCTGCGAGAACGGCTCAGCAAAGTTGCCGGCATTACGGTGACCCATGTCGGCACCCTAGATTCTGTGGCTGGCAGCAAACAAATTGAATTTTCACTGCAAGGTGCAGATCAACGTGAACTAGAACGACTGACCTTGCAGATCATGGAAAAGATTCGCAACATCCCTGGCCTGGTCGATTTGGATTCCAGTGTCAAACCCAACAAGCCTTCGATTTCAATCAACGTGTTGCGCGAATCAGCCTCCGACATCGGTTTAAGTGCAGCACCTATTGCAGGTGCTCTGCGCACCTTGGTGGCCGGGCAAACTGTGGGCAATTGGCGCGCGCCTGATGATCAGACCTACGATGTCAATGTGCGCCTTGCGCCAGAGTTTCGAAACAGCCCCCAAGATTTAGAGCGCCTGCCGTTTAGCCTGCCAGCGCCTGACGGCACTTCGCGAACCGTTCGCCTAGGACAAATTGCGCAAGTGCAAGAAACCACGGGCTCCAACCAAATCAACCGCCGCGATTTGATGAGAGAAGTGTCAATCAATGCCAATGCGTCAAGAAGATCAGCAGGCGAAATTTCCAACGACATTCGAAAAGTTTTAGATACCGTGGCTTGGCCGCCTGGCTACCGCTATCAATTTGGCGGCACCACCAAGAGCATGAATGAGTCATTTCAATATGCCATCACAGCACTCATCATGGCCGTGATCTTCATTTACATGATTTTGGCCAGTCAGTTCAAGAGTTTTTTACAACCTCTTGCCCTCATGACAGCCCTGCCACTCACCTTGATCGGCGTCGTCTTGGCGCTCCTGGCCTTCAAGTCTGCGCTCTCCATGTTCTCGGTCATTGGCGTCGTCATGCTGATGGGCTTGGTCACCAAAAATGCCATTTTGCTAGTCGACTTTGCCATCCGAGCCCGTGAAGGCAGCGTTTCAGACAGTGGGGAGCAAGTCGCGGGCTTAACTCGGCACGCCGCACTGCTCATGGCAGCCAAAGTCCGACTCCGTCCCATTTTGATGACCACTTTGGCGATGATTTTTGGCATGATCCCGCTGGCATTTGCCATCACAGAGGGCTCTGAACAACGCTCACCCATGGGTCAAGCCGTGATCGGTGGGGTCATGACCTCCTCTTTGCTCACCTTGGTGGTGGTCCCAGTGGTCTATTGCTACATGGACGATTTGAGTGAGTTTTTCAAAAGGCTTTGGTCTGGCAAGCAAAAATCAAATCCCGAGGCTTCCGTAGAAGCTAAAATGTGATGAGTCCGAATTAGATACCCCCTGGAGTAGCCGTGAACAATGATATCGCCCGTTTCAACATGATTGAACAACAAATACGTCCTTGGGAAGTCTTGGACGGGCAAGTGCTTGCTTTGCTTTCAGAGGTCAAGCGCGAGAACTTTGCGCCCATGGCGCACAAGGCTTTGGCTTTTGTGGACATGGAAATTCCTTTAAGCAAAGATGGCACCCCTGACCAGGTCATGTTGGCTCCTCGCGTAGAAGCCCGATTTTTACAAAATGCCGCCGTCAAACCGACCGATAAAGTCATGGAAATTGGCACAGGCTCTGGCTACATGGCAGCTCTGCTGGCACACCAAGCGGCAAGTGTTCTAAGCTTTGAATGGGACCCTGCATTGGCCCAACAAGCCATTGCCAATCTTCAAACTGCTGGCATTCACAATGTTGAAGTCCGCCAAGCCGATGGCAGCCAAGGCGCGCCAGCCGATGGCCCCTTCGATGTCATCATGCTCAGCGGATCGGTGCCTGAGGTTCCACAAGTTTTACTCAATCAGCTCAGCATGGGTGGCCGGTTGTTGGCCGTGGTGGGCGAAGATCCCATGATGCGCGCCAGCGTCATCACCCGCACAGCCGATCAACAATGGCAAACATCCGAGCCATGGGACACCATCGCACCTCGACTCAAAGGCTTCCCTGAACACAATCGTTTTGCCTTTTAAAACAGTCAAGCCCCAACACAGCCCAAACAGCCATTTTTATGCAACAAGTTAGCCCCGCCCAATTTAGCGAATGGATCTCACAGGCCACTGCGCATGGACTGCCCTTGGTTTTAGATGTGCGTGAAACATGGGAATGTCAACTGGCCAGCATTGCACCGACTGGATGCGAAGTCCTGATCATGCCCATGCAAACTGTGCCAGAACACCTCCATGAGCTCGATAAGCAAAGGCCCATTGCATGCCTTTGCCACCACGGCGGCAGAAGCATGCAGGTGGCTGCATTTTTAGAACACCATGGCTTTGAAAATATCACCAACATCAGTGGCGGCATCAACGCTTGGTCTAGCCAAGTCGATGCCAGCGTTCCTGTTTATTGAATTGACTCCCCTTCTTATTGGTTAATTCCACGAAAGATTTTTATGAATTTGCGCTTTCTTCCCATCACGTTGGCCATTTCAGCCGCTTTCGCTGGCACAGCTCAAGCTCAGAACTTGATGTCCTTGTTCGAAACAGCACGTGGCTTCGATGCCACTTACAAAGCTGCTCAATACCAATACACCGCCAACTTGTCAAAGGGTGAACAAGCCAAAGCAGTTTTGCTTCCCACCGTTGGCTTGTCTGCCAACATGAACAAAACAGATGTGGATTTGATTGCTGCCGCGCAAACGGTCAACTCACAAAGCAGGACCGCCACCTTAAGTGCATCCCAGCCTCTGTATCGCCCTGCCAACTCAGCCACCTATCAACAGGGCATGCGTCAATTGGAATTGGCCGGCATTCAACTCAAAGCCGCAGAACAAGACTTGATGGTTCGACTGAGCCAAGCTTATTTTGAGGTCCTGATTTCACGTGAGAGTTTGGATTTTGTGAAAGCCCAAAAAGTGGCTGTTGCTGAGCAATTGGCTGCGGCCAAACGCAACTTCGAAGTAGGCACCTCCACCATCACCGACACACGCGAGGCTCAAGCCCGGTATGACTTGGTTTTGGCTCAAGAAATTGCAGCTGACAACGATTTGCGCATCAAGCGCTTGGCCTTGAACCAATTGGTAGGCTTGAACAACATCGAACCTAAGTCTCTTGCCACCAACGCGAAACTCACATTGCCGGTATCCAAGTCTGTAGACGATTGGGTTCAGCAATCTAGCGAATCCAATCCAAGCGTGATTCAAAGCCGCGCAGCATTGGAAATTGCCAAACTGGAAATTGCCAAAGCCGAAGCTGGACACAAGCCCACATTGGACTTGGTAGCAGGCTATACACCGACGCGCTACAAAAACGGCAAGGGCATCAACTCATCGCAAATTGATGCCAATACCAACAGTTTGACTTTGTCTTTCAACGTGCCATTGTTTGCAGGTTTTTCCACTCAAAATCGCATCAAAGAAACAATTGCACTGGAAGACAAAGCACGCTCAGACCTCGACGCCGCTGAACGCAATATCGCACAGGCAACACGCACCGCTTTCTTCGGATTGCAATCTGGCATTGGCCAGGTCAATGCGCTCCAAGCAGCTGAAGCCTCCAGCCAAAGCGCTTTAGATGCCAACAAGTTAGGCTACCAAGTGGGCGTGCGCATCAACATCGATGTGCTCAACAGCCAAAGCCAACTGTTCCAAACCAAACGTGATTTGGCCAAAGCGCGTTACGATGTTTTGTTGGGCCAACTCAAACTCCAACAAGCAGCCGGCACACTGACTGAGGCCGATCTGGCTTCGATCAACGCACTTTTAAATCCTTGAAAGATTCTTGAATTCAATCCTAGATTGAATTCAGCAACTCGCGCACTGCCAACACAGTGCGTTCAGCAGCACCGCCATGTTGCTGCGCAAATTGCGCAGCATGGTGTGAGCGCATCTGGTGTGCTTGTTTGCTCTGCACTGTTTCTACAGCCAATCTCACAGCATCTGCCATGTCGATCGCACGCTGAGCTGCACCAGAGGCTTGTGCCGCTTCAGATGCTTCTGTAAAATTGAAGGTATGTGGGCCCATCACAATGGGGCAAGCACAGGCCGCCGCTTCAATTAAATTTTGGCCACCCAATTTTTCAAAGCTGCCACCCAGCAAGGCCACATCGGACAAGCTGTAATAAAGTGCCATTTCACCCAGACTGTCGCCCAATAAAACCACCGGTGTAGGGTGCGAGGTTTCTGCATTGAATGTTGGACCCAAGGCGGGGCCTTCTTGGCCCCAAGTTGAACGTCTTGAAACTCGCAAGCCGCCAGACAGCAGCAAACTTTCAACCTCAGCCACACGCTGCGGATGCCTTGGCACAATCAGCCAATTCACTTTGACATCAGAATGCTGCTTGATGAAGATCTGCCAAGCACCCAACCATGCACTCTCCTCACCCGCACGCGAACTGGCCAACATGACAACAGGTGCGGTCAGCTGTTGACGCCAAGATCGGCCCAATGCCAATTGGGCTGCATCAGGTTTGGCATCAAACTTCAAATTGCCACAGATGCCCTGAACCTTGGCACCTAAAGTCTTCAGTCGGGTCGCATCGTCTTGCGCTTGCGCACAGACAGCGCTCAGTCCTGCATAGGCAGGCTGCATGAGGGCGGGCCATCGCTGCGCCTTTAGCATCGATTTTTCACTCATGCGTGCGTTAACCAACATGAGAGGAACGCCATGAACTTGAGCACGCTGAACAAGGAAGGGCCACACTTCCGTTTCAAGCAACAAACCCAGTTTGGGTTTGAATGCGCTGAAAAAACGATCAAGCACTTCTGGCGAATCCCAGGGCTGCCACACTTGCAAATCGCCGTCTTGCAAAAGTTTGCGCCCTTCTTCGCGCCCAGTTGCTGTGCCGTTCGTGAGCAACAACTTCATCCCAGGCAAGGCCTGTCGCAAACCTTGAAGCAAAATGGACGCAGTGCGTGTTTCGCCCAAAGAGACCGCGTGAATCCAAATCCAGTCTTGACGAGCACTTTGCGTGTAATGGCCAAAGCGCTCTTCAATGAACTGTCCATAAAGCGGCTCTGCTTGCGCTCGCTTGTGCAACTTGCGTCGAAGCAGGGGCTTTGCCAAGCGCATGAACACGCCGTAAAGCCAAAGCGAGAGACTAGAAATCACTCAATGCGTCCCAATAAGACAAGACAATCAATGCGCCGAGCTTTGGAAGCTGGCATCTGGCTTGACGGTTCTCAACAAAGTCAGCATGGAATTTTCAATGCGATGCAGCGCATCTTTGGTATGCCCCTCAAAACGCAAGACCAGCACAGGCGTGGTGTTGGAAGCGCGAATCAATCCAAAACCATCGGGCCAATCGACACGCAAACCATCCATGTCTGAAATTTCTGCAGGTGCCGAAAAATAGTCAGCGGCAACTTTCAACAATTTGGCTGTGAGCTCGTGCGGCTCACCTTCTTGACACGCCACGTTTAATTCAGGCGTGCTGAAACTGCTGGGCAATGCTTTGAGAACGGCATTCGCATCGGGGCTGCGACTCACAATTTCAAGCAAGCGACAACCCGCGTAGGTGCCATCGTCAAAGCCATACCAACGCTCTTTGAAAAAGATATGGCCGCTCATCTCGCCGCCCAAGGGCGCCTCACCGCCCTCGGCTTCAATTTGTTTCATCTTGGCTTTGATGAGGGAGTGACCCGTTTTGTACATCAGGGCTTTTCCGCCCGCTGCGCGAATGGCGGGCGCCAAGCGTTGAGAGCACTTCACATCAAACAAAATAGTGCCATTGGGCACTCGGCTCAAAACGTCTTGGGCAAACAATTGCATTTGCCTGTCAGGGTAAATGGTTTCACCATCTTGCGTGACAATGCCCAGTCGATCGCCGTCGCCATCAAAAGCCAGTCCTAACTCGGCGCCCGAGCTTTGCAGCATTGAAATGAGGTCTTTCAAATTTTCTGGTTTACTGGGATCGGGATGGTGATTGGGAAAATGGCCATCCACTTCGCTGAACAATTCAATGACTTCGCAACCCAAAGCACGGAAAATACCTGGGGCCGTGGCGCCAGCAATGCCGTTGCCAGAATCGACCACAATTTTCAGCGGACGAGACAGCTTGATCCCCGACACAATGCGCTCAAAGTAGGCGGGCAAAATATCCACAACACGAATCGAGCCACCCGCCTTGAGTTGCCAAGACTCGTTTTCAATGACGTGTTGCAAGGCTTTGATTTCATCGCCATAAACAGCCCGGCCACCCAAGACCATTTTGAATCCGTTGTCATCTTTGGGGTTGTGACTGCCCGTCACTTGAATGCCGCTGTCGCACACAGTGTGCGCTGCAAAATAAAGTTGGGGTGTGGTGGTCATCCCTACATCAATGACTTCAATGCCCACAGCCATCAGGCCGCGCATCAAGGCAGCCGACAACACAGGGCCGCTGAGTCGACCATCGCGTCCAACCGCCACGGTATGCCGCCCCTCCTTCATGGCCAAACTGCCAAAGGCTCGGCCCAAGGCTTCCGCCAGCTTTTCGTCCAAATTTCGCAGGTAGGTGCCGCGAATGTCGTAAGCCTTGAAAATGGATGCCGTGACTTGCATAAAAAATAGCCTTCTTAGATGTGACGCACCACTTTTCTGCGCGACCCCAGGTGAACTTCTTCGGCCTCCATTGTAGGTGCGACAGGCACAAATCGGATACGATTGGCGCATGCAATTTCACCCTGAAACCTGTCATAAAACCATCCAAAGTCCTTGGGGGCCATTGACCCTTGCGGCCAATCCCAAGGGACTGAGCGGTGTTTGGTTTGAAAAACAAAAACATTTTCCAGACACGCACGCTTGGATACTTTCAAACCAACACCCCACTTTGCTAAATACCGAGCAAAAACTCAGCAATTACTTTGACCAAAAATGGCCCCCTGCCATTTCAGCTAGAAAAGCACTGCAAGACATTGCGCTGGATTTGAGCGCTGGCACCGACTTCCAAAAAGCTGTTTGGAATGCCCTCATGAGCATCCCCTTGGGGCAAACATGCAGCTATGCTCAGCTTGCCGCAGCCATCGGTCGCCCCATGGCAGTCAGGGCCGTCGGAACAGCTGTTGGCCGTAACCCCATCAGCATTCTCATACCGTGTCACCGCGTCATGGGCAGTCAAGGTCAAATCACAGGCTATGCCGGCGGTATTTGGCGCAAACAAGCTTTGCTGAAGCTTGAAAACGCCAGCATCGCTAAAGCCTCGGCAGGTCAACATCAATGAGTGAGCAAAACAGTAGCGATTCGCAAGATTGGCGAATCGACTACTTGATGTTGGCCGCCTTATGGGGCTCATCCTTTTTATTCATGCGCATGGGCGCGGCAGAATTTGGCCCCTTGGCAACGGCCTGGACACGCGTTGGTGTGGCCACACTGTTTTTATTTCCGTTCATGCTATGGCAAGGTCACTGGGCTTTGTTTAAATCAAAGTGGAAGATCATTTTGGGTTTTGGTGTTTTCAATTCCGCCCTGCCTTTCTCCTTGTTTGCCTATGCTGTCATGCATATTTCGACAGGCTTGTCAGCCATTTTGAATGCAGCAGTGCCATTGTTTGCCGCTGTCGTCGCTTGGCTTTGGTTGGGTGAGCATCTGAACCGATGGCGCATTGCAGGCTTGTTCATTGGCTTCATGGGAGTCACGTTGTTGGCCAGCAATCAAACCAGTTTTCACAGCGCAGCCAACCCAGATGCCAGTCCTTGGGGTCAATACACAGCCATAGCAGCCTGCCTCTTAGCCACACTGTGCTATGCCATCTCAGGCAGTTTTACAAAAAAGTTCATGCCCAATTTACCGCCACTCGTCTCTTCGACAGGCAGCCAATTGGGAGCCAGTTTGGCGCTTGCTTTGCCTGCGCTTGGGGCTCTGCCAGAAGCCATGCCCAGCACCCAAGCTTGGCTGTCCCTTATCATGTTGGGTGTGGCCTGTACGGGCATTGCCTACATTCTGTATTTCAGATTGGTTAACAGGGCAGGGCCTGCTAAGGCGCTGACAGTGACTTTTTTAATTCCGGTATTTGCCTTAATCTATGGCGTGGCATTTTTGAATGAATCGGTCACGCTGAGCATGGTTTTGTTGGGCGTGGTGGTAGTTTTTGGCACAGCCATGTCCAGTGGTATTTTTCCTAAAATGAAATAATCTCATCATGAAACGACGCTACTTCACATCCCAATTTTCATTCGCCCTGCTTGCTGGCGTTATGGCTGCTGCCAATGCCTTTGCACAAGGCTTGCCACCCAGTATCCTGACCGGTACCCAAGCACCCATCAAGCTCATCGTGCCGTTCACACCAGGCACAGGCATTGACCTCATTGCGCGCACCGTCGGCCCCAAACTTTCACAAAGACTGGGACGACC
>CANFJC010000056.1 GCA_947447245.1 Comamonadaceae bacterium | reverse complement strand
TGTGCTTGGCCTTCTGTCAGGCCTTCTTGAAGACCGCGAGCATAGGCGTCTTGGTAGGCTTTGCCGCGTATGGCATCAACTTCATTGACGCTAGGCAATGTAATAGAGCCGTCTGCTGCCAAGCGAGAAAACTCCCGCCCTGAAGCAATGTCAGGCGCAGCATGATCGCCGTCAAAAGAAGGTGGACTCCAGCGGTTCAAATCAAGAGACCCTCTGAAAGTGGTTCATGGTCATTAGGCAGAAGGGCCTGAATTCACAATGGCCAATGAGAGCAAGCCCTCTTCTTGCATGCTGCGCGCGGTTTGCACAATTTCCAATTGTTTGGCTTGTACTTCTTGAACACGCACAGGCGGCATGCCCTCCATCTCAACGCGAAAGCGCTCAGCCTTGCTTTTAGACATGTTAGAGAAGAAGAAATTTTGCAAGTTCGGGCTCGAGCCTTTTAGCACCGTGAGAATCACTTCGTCTTGCAACTCAGTGCTGGCCAGCAAAGTCTGCACAGCTTGAGGCGCAATTTTCATCAAATCTTCAAACGTGAACATGCGCTCAAAAATTTGCTCGGCTAATTTTTCTGAATGCAGTCGAATGCTGGCCAAGGTGGTTTTTTCAAGACCCCCTGTAAACAGTCGCAAAATTTCAGCCGCAGGGCGTGCGCCACCAATGCCACTGATTTCAGCGGTCGTGTCGTCGCCCAAAGTACGCTCTAGCATGTCATTCAATTCAACCAATGCAGAGGGATTGATTTGATCTAGCAGGGCGATGCGAAGCACCAACTCATCGCGCAATTCTTCTTCAAACATTTCCAGCACGCCGGCCGATCTTTCGGCGGGAATGAGTGACAGCAAGGTGGCCACCACTTGTGGATGTTCTGCTTGCAAATGGCGTTGCAATTGCTCGTTGCTCATGCTGGTGAGCAAATCAAGCGCGGGCACCGTACTGGCCAATTGGCTGGCCGTTGAACCACCGGCTTCGCTTGCAAATTTGTCCATCAATGAAGTGACAAAACGCTGCGGGTCAAACGGCACTTGCTTGCGGTGCGCTGTGACGTTTTTAAATTCTTCAAGCACTTGAATCATGACCTCGCGGTCAATGCTTCTGAAGTTGGCCATGAGCGAAGACACTTTTTGAGCTTCGGCAGGCGTGAAGTTTTTCAACAAATTGCCTGCCACCTCTGGGCCCAAAGACATGAGCACAATGGCTGCGCGCGAGGGGCCATCTAAGTTGGTGCTGTGGGCTCTTTCAAGGTCTGGCGATTGCAGGCCTTTGCGAAGCGCACCACCTAAAACCCCTGGTTTGAAATTGGAAACGGCCGTGTTCATGATTTGTCCTGACCTGATGGGCTGGACGCGCCAGATTCAGACACCCAAGCACGCAACAACAAAGCAGTGTCGTCGGGCTGGTCGGTGGCATATTGCGTGGCATAGGCCACCACATTTTCAAACTTGGCTTTGCTGGCCACTTCACGTTCGCGCATGCGCTCCATTTGCGCTTCAATTTCTTTTTCAACCCGCAGCTCTTGTGCCCGCTTAACTTCTTGCTCCATGGCCCAAGACAGGTCGAGATCCTTGATTTCTTCCCGCATGCGCTGGGCTGCGCGGCCCTGCGGTGAATCGGGCAAATCAGGGTCAATGGGTGGCAGCGGCACTGGGCGCATTAAGGGGCGAGCAATGGCGAAATAAGCAAACAACAAGCCCAAAGCAATGGCGCCATATCGCACCAACTGCGACACCAAATCTGGGGTTAAACGGCTGGCGTCTTCGACCGCTGCAGCTGGCTCTTCAGAGAACGGCAAATTGGCCACGCTCACTGTATCGCCCCGTCTTTGAACGAAGCCAATGGCGTCTTTCACCAAGGCGTTGATTTGTTGAATTTCTTGAGGTGTGTAAGCCACGCTGCGAGAGGCATTGGCCTTGGCGCCTTTTTCGTATTTGTAGTCAAGCACCACTGCAGCCGACACTCGGCGCAATTGGCCTTTGCTAGATTTGATTCGTTCAATGGCCCGGTCAACTTCATAGTTCACCGTTTTTTCATTTCTGGAACTTGCGTCGTCAGAGCCTGATGCACCTGTATCGACACTGCCAGGTGCTCGAAGATTTTCACCCTTGGCTTCAGTGGTGATGGGGGCCTTGGCAGTTTCTTGAGGTTGGTTGCTGAGAGACCCTGGCACACCACCTGATCCCGATTTGCCGCCACTGGCTTCAATGGACATTTGGCTGCGAATGGCTTTATCGGGTGGAGAGTTTTTGCCAAAAGTTTCAGAAGTGCGTTCGCGCTCATCAAAATCCAAATCAACAGAAACCTGAGCGCGGAAGCCGTCTTTGCCAGCCAGAGGTTCCAAAATGGCAGCCACACGTCTGTTCAGTGCGGCTTCAAGTTCAGATGTGTATTTAAGTTGAGAAGGATCAAGTCCCTCTTGACGTGAGGCACTGTTGCCTAAGATGCCGCCCTCGGTGTCCATGATGGACACTTCTTGCACGCGCATACCGGGCACCGCAGAGCTGACCAATCTGGCAATGGCTGCAATTTGAGGGCCGTCTAACATGCGGCCAGGGTGCAAAGTCAAAATGACGGAGGCGGTGGGCCGCTCTTGTTCGCGCACAAATGCAGAGGGCTTGGGCACCGCCAAATGCACCCGAGCCGATTTCACTTGACCCAAAGAACTGACACTGCGGGCCAACTCGCCTTCCAGGCCACGCAAATAATTGACGCGCTCTACAAACTGGCTGGTGCCAAACTTTTGGTTTTCAAGCAGCTCAAAACCCACATTGCCAGCTTTTGGCAATCCCTGACCAGCCAACTTCAAACGGGTTTCATAGACCAAACCTTGAGGCACCGTAATGGCGCCGCCGCCCTCCGTAAACTGGTAGGGCACATTCATTTGCTGCAGCGCCGTAATGATGGCGGCACCGTCGCCTTCGTTGACGTTTGCAAACAACACTCGGTAGTCTTGGTTGCTTCTTCCTGCTGAAAAAACAACACCCAAGGCCAACACCAAGCCTGCAAAGCCCAGGCCCATGAACAAACGTTGATTGGTATTGAGGGCTTGGAACCGTTCGCGCACAGAATCAAACACGCCTGCTGGAGTGTTTAAATTTGCCGCGCCGGAGCCACCCATCGACAGAACGACAGCGTCTCGATCTGGAGAGAGAGTTTTGGGAGCATCCAATTAGGTCAGTGCCTCCATATGTAATCACATTGTTTCAAATTTTCATTGACATAAACCAAGCATTACACAGCTGTAATGTAAGAATACAAGTTTTTAATCAAGCACTTTTCCATGAAACTGTGAACTTGACCCATTTGCCTGGCCCTTTTTCCAGCTTCAAAGTGCCGTCATGGGCCTTGGCAATTTCTTGGCACAAACTCAGGCCAAGTCCATCCCCTTTAGGCAATTCAATGTCTTCGTTGGCAATCACGGTGTGTCGGTAAAAGCGCTGAAAAACGCGTTCGTCCAAACCATCTATGGACAAAAATGTGTGGTTGGCCAAAGAGAATTCCACGATGTCTTCAGACACGGTGGCTTTGAAGAAAATGGTGCCATTTGGCGGCGAGTATTTCACTGCATTGCTGATCAAATTGTTCAACAATTGCTGAAACAAATTAGGGTCTGCCAAAACCTTGATCTTGTGCGGCACATTGGATTCGAATTTGATGTTTGGCATCAGACTTTGAATGTCTTCGCCAATCACACCTACCAAATCGGTCAGCTTGATGGCTTGCAGATCTAATTTGAAGTTATGTCCGTCCGCTTGAGAGAGCAACACCAACTTGTTGGTGATGGAAATCAATCGCTCTACTTCATCTAGTAGCAAGGACAATTGCATTTGCTCAGGGCTGTTGTCAATCGCTTTGTTAATCAAATTCTTCAAATTGCCATGAATCACCGTCAAAGGTGTTCTTAGCTCATGGGCAGCATCACTTGAAAACCGAGAGGCTTGCTCAAAGTTAAATCGAATGCCTTCAATCAAATCGTTGAAATATCGAATGAAGCTTGAAAACTCCATGTCGAACTCGTTTTCAGCAAGTAAAACGCCACCCCGCTTCAACTCAATTTGCTTGAACCTAAACCGCAAGTTCTTCAAAGAACGCGTCACCCATGCTGTCAAAACCCATGTGCACAAAGCAATGTACAAAAGCAACAGAGGCCACATCGAATTCAAGATGCTGTCTCTGGCGTCCATGATGGCATTGAAGCGAATTTCAAATGCCGCATCGTTCACTGCAGTCACAAGGTATTGATCTTGAAAACGTGTTCTAAACAGCACCCATTTAAAACCACTGGCTTGTATTGCGCTCAGTTCTACAGTGTCTTTGACATTAGGTAAATTCAATTTGCGCCATCGCACGTCTTTGAGCATGTCCAATTCTTGAGAACTGGACGAACCGCTTAACCACACCAAAGATTTAAAGTCGCTTAAGTCTGAGAAATATTTTTCAACATCAAATTGAATGTTCTGTGCACGAGCATTTGCAAGCTCTGAACTTGCTGGTTGAGACTCCTTGTTTGCAAGGGCTTCCTGTTGCTTGACTGTGCTTATCAAATAGCTTGCAAAGCTCGAATAAATCAATTCATGAATGGGCGTGTCAGAAGAGGCCCTGACATTGACGCGGGTGATGACTGCAAACAGAACAATCAGCAGCGAAACAATGATGAAAAACTTCAGCCTAAAAGACCGCAGTATGTATTGCATTTGATTTAGGCCTGTGCCTTGAATCTGTAGCCTACGCCCCGAATGGTTTCGATGGGAAAGGCCACCGCAGAATCTGGCTTGGGATTGGTCAGTTTTTTGCGCAGTCTTTGCACCGACACATCGACCACGTTGGTGCCAGGATCGAAGGCCACGTTCCAAACCTGTTTCAATATTTGTTCCCTAGAAAAGATCTGCCCAGGCGCCATCATCAAACACTCTAACAAGACATATTCACGTTGCGTGAGCGTGGCTTTTTCGCCTTGCCATGTGGCCACGCGTGTAAATCGGTCTAAAGACAAATCGCCTTGCACCAGCATCATTTCTAATTTGCCGCGCTTGTTGTTGATCAAAGCCTTCACACGAACCAGAAGCTCTTCGATGTAAAAAGGTTTGGACAAATAATCGTCTGCACCTTTTTCGAAACTCTTCAATCGATCTGGCAAATCAACAGAGGCCGTGAGCATGATCACGGGCGTGTTCAAACTGTTGCGCCGTATTTCTTCCAGCACTTGAAAGCCATCCATCAATGGCAATGCCACATCAAGCAAGATGGCATCAAAGTTCAGTTGCAGGGCGGAGCGCAAACCCCTGAAACCATCTTTTTCGTGCTGGGTTTCAATGCCTAAAGCCTCGAAGGCCGATACCACCAAGTCTGCAATTTGCGCATCGTCTTCAATCAGGAGGATCTTCATCATTTGCTTAAACAGCCCCAAAACGGTGGCCTAGCCTTCACATAAATTAAGGTATATTGGTTTTCAGCCCTGTTGAAAGCATCAAAGCAGGTCAATGGATCGCAATCTTACTTTTATTATCAATTCTGAACAGATAAATTGGCAAAAGATTCAAAGATGGCAAATTCGGAAAAATCAACGCCACCCGCACAAGCCAACGATCTGGCTGGGGCGTTTGAGCTTTTTGTCGAAGCCTCTCAAGCGCTAGAGCAGCAGTACGCTGCCTTAAGCCGCAAAGTCGAAGACCTCAGTGCCGACCTATTTCAAGCCAACGAGCGCCTCAACGTGCTGCTCAACGCCTTGCCCGCCGCCGTGGTTCTGATTGAAAACGACAAAATCAGCCATTTCAACCAAGCCGCTGAACAATTGGTGCCTGGACTTAAAACCGGAGAAGCATGGTCCACGCCTTCTTCCTGGAAGCCTGGTCATGGACCCGATGAATTTCACCTGAACTCACCCACCGCCCTTCGCACCTTGCAAGCCCAGCGCGTGCAAGAAGGCTTGCGCAGTGTCATTCAAATTCAAGACATTACGGCCAACTTGCGAACCCTAGAAGACAGCGAACGGGTAGATCGCTTGGCCGCCATGGGCAAAATGTCAGCTGGCATTGCGCACCAACTTAGAACCCCTTTGTCCACAGCCCTGCTGTATGCCTCGCACCTTTGCACTGAAGAGCTTGAGTTGCAAGATCGCGTGAATTTTGCAAAAAAACTACAAAACCAGCTCATTCACCTCGAAAAAATGGCCGGAGAAATGCTGCAATTTGTGCGAGCCCGCCCCCACAAAACGCAAATCATTGCCCTAGACGACTTGGTCAACGAGGCCTTGCAAACCTTAGAAGGCCTGTCGCAAGAAAAACACATTGAGTTGTCCGTCAGCTTGAAAGCAGACAACTGCATGGTCAGCGTAGAGCGCCCCTCTGTGGTGTCCGCCTTCATTGCCATCTTAGAAAACGCCATTCAGTGTTCCAGCCCGGGTCAAACCATTGTGGTTCAAACCCAAGCCGACCATTTGCGCGGCCAACTCAGCATCGAAGACAATGGCCCCGGCATTGCCGAAGACATGCTGCCCCGATTGTTTGAACCCTTTGCCACCAACCGTGTCACGGGAACTGGCCTAGGACTTGCAATTGCACAGAATGCCATTCGCAGCCACCGCGGTGAAATTACCGCGCAAAACAAACCCGAGGGCGGGGCACTTTTTGTGGTGGCTTTGCCCAGCATGGCCAACTTTTAAAAAATACATTTGCCTACAAGGTCAACAACTGCTCACTCATGAACCCGTTTCAAATCCTCCTTGTTGAAGATGACACCGACCTGCGGGAAGCCATCAGCGTCACGCTGCGTTTGGGCGGCGTAGACCACGTGGCCTTTGAGTGCGCAGAAGACGCCCTGCCCGCCATTGACCCCGAAGTAGAGCAAATGTTGGTCACCGATTTCCGACTGCCCGGTATGAACGGATTGCAACTCTTGGCCCAAGCCCGAGAAAAGCACCCCCAGCTTCCCGTGGTGGTCATGACCGCCTACGCCGACACTCAATTGGCTGTGCAAGCTTTAAAAGGCGGCGCCCGAGATTTCCTCATCAAACCCTTCATGCCCCAGCAATTGCTGGAGGTCATTGCCCGCCATCACCCCAGCCCGCCCGCGGCAAAAACCAGCGCTGACGGGGAAATAATTGCCTCCGATCCGGCAATTCTTGCCGTCAAAAACCGCTGCGAGCGCGTGGCGGACACCGGTGCCACCGTGCTTTTAACGGGCGAATCGGGCGTCGGTAAAGATGTTTTTGCCAAGCAAATTCACCAACTTTCGGGCCGCAACAGCAAGCCCTATGTGGCCATCAATTGCGCCGCTATCCCCGACAACCTGCTCGAGTCCACCCTGTTTGGCTATGAAAAAGGCGCCTTCACGGGGGCCACCAAAGCCCAGCCCGGTAAGTTCGAACAAGCCAATGGCGGCACCCTTTTCTTAGACGAAATTGGCGAAATGCCCCTCGAATTGCAGGCCAAACTGCTGCGAGTTTTGCAAGACCAAGTGGTAGAGCGCCTAGGCTCTATGCGCTCGGTGAATTGCGATGTGCGCATTGTGGCCGCCACCAACCAAGACCTGCAGCAGAGAGTGAAAGACGGCAAATTCAGAGAAGATTTGTACTTCCGCTTGGCCGTGTTTCCCATTCGCATTCCGCCTTTGCGTGAGCGCCAACAAGACATCCTGCCCTTGGCCGAACACTTCTTGGTGCGCTATGGCCGCACCATGGGTCGCCAGGGCTTGAAACTCTCTGCCCAAAGCAACCACGCCTTGCAAAACTACCCCTGGCCTGGCAACGTGCGCGAATTGGAAAACGCCATGCAACGCGCCCTGCTTTTAAGCGACGGCGATTTGATTGAACCCAACGACATTGAACTGCATGGCAGTGCGCAAAGCGGTACTGCTAGCGCACCCGTTGCCAATTTGAGCTCCGGTGGCACACCTCTTGCATACAGTTCAGACACTGAAAGCACAACTTCGGGCGCACAGGACATGGATTCCATTGAACGTGAGCACATTTTGAAAGTTCTCAAGCAAGTCGATGGCAACCGAAAAGAAGCCGTCAACATTTTGGGACTGTCCGAAAGGGCCCTGCGCTACAAACTCAAGGCCTACAAAGAAGCCGGTTTTCTTTTTGATTGAATTGAATTAAGATAAATAGCATGTCAAACATTAACCTCGAGTCCCTCACCAGCCAGATGAAAGTCATGGCCGATATGGCATCGGGTCAGTTAAATTCAACGGCCTCCTTGCCCGCAGCGGGCGAGCCCGATTTTGAATCGGCTTTGAAAAAAGCCGTGTTGGCTGTGAACGAAACACAAAACGTGGCGCAAGCCAAAGTGCAAAGTTTCTCCACCGGTCAAAGCAACATGACATTGGAAGAAGTGATGGTCGACTTGCAAAAAGCCAACTTGTCTTTCCAAACCATGATTGCTGTGCGCAACCGCTTGGTTGATGCGTACAAAGAAGTGACTAACCTGCAGGTTTGAGTTCTTCTCGGTGCTTCTTATAAGCAATCAATTGGACTTGCTTTGAAAGCATGATCAACGAGCTTCGCGTCAAAAAAATCACATGTTTTAGGTATGACTTTTGCTTAAACCTTATTAGGCTTGCCACTCTGTTGGTTTGCCGACAAATGGTTCAACCAACTTCATCTTGAAAGCATGAAATGACCTTCACAAAATTCTCTAGAACGCATTCATTTTCAACGCTACGAGTTTTTTGTTTCAGTATTTCTGTGCTTGGTGGCCTCAGTGTTTCACAGGCACAAAATCAAGGCCAACCTAAGCCACAGCCCCAACCGCAAATTCAAGCTGCTATTGCGCCACCCCCACCTGCTACAGCCCCAACAAGTTTCACACGCCTAGAAAACCTAGGCAGCCAAATTTTCAAAGACCAAGCCTTGTCTGAGCCCAGAGGCACTTCATGCAACGACTGCCACCTGGCCACCTCAGGCTTTGCCGGCAACAACGGTTCCCGAATTGGCGTGGCTCAAGGCAGCACACCCAAATCAATTGGCGGCCGAAACGCCATGTCCAATGCCTACACATCCTTTATTCCTAAATTTCAATTTAGAGTAACAGGCGAAGACGTTGACCCAGTGGGTGGCTTCTTTTGGGACGGCCGTGCCGACACCGCAGAACTGCAAGCGCTGGGCCCATTGTTAAATGCATTGGAAATGAACAACAAAGATGCAGCCAGCGTGGTTCGCAAAATTGCAGCAGCGCCTTATGCGCAAATGTTCAAGGACGAATTTGGCAGCCAAATTTTCAACAACCCCAGCTTGGCCTTTCAAAAAATAGGCGTCGCCATTGCCGCATTTGAAAGAACTTCTGCGCTTCAACCCTTTAGCAGCAAATACGACCAGTTCATTCAAGGCAAAGCCAAGCTCACCCCCCAAGAATCCAACGGTATGAAGGTATTCATGGATGTCAACAAAGGCAACTGCGCCTCTTGCCACCTCATGAACCCCAACTCATCTAAGCCAAGCGATTCACTGTTTACCGACTTTGCGTTTTACGCCACGGGCATTCCCCGCAACATGGCCATTCCTAGAAACGCCAACCCCTCCTTTTTTGATCTAGGCTTGTGCGGCCCCGATCGCACCAAGCCCGCCCTGACCAGCAACGTGCCTGCCAACATCAGCATTGAAAAGTTTTGTGGCACCTTCCGCATGACGTCTCTGCGCAACACTGCCGAAAGAAAAGCCTGGATGCACAATGGCTTTTTCAAGGACTTGCGAGATGTGGTGAGTTTTTACGCCACACGCAACAGCGATCCAAAGCGTTGGTATGGTCCTAAAGCTACGCCTAACGACTTGCCTGTAGCGTATCTTGGCAACATCATCAAAGACCGTGTGCCATTCAACCGCCCTGCATCGGCTGGACCTGCTCTGACTGAGAGAGAAATTGACGACGTGGTGGCGTTTCTTAAAACTTTGAGTGACGCCCAAGCGCAGCCGCAAGGCCAAGGTCAGCTACCGTTGGTGGGTGTTAGAAACAATCCGTTTGGGAATTAAGAAGTTCAATGAAGTTGGAAATTTATCCGAAGACTCAGTATTTAGATTCTTCCAACTTCTTATCCTCTTCATGCGCCCAAGCCAACACTTGGGCAATGGCCGCATAAAGCTCTGGTGGTACCCACGCGTTGAGGTCTAGTTCCATTAAGAAAGCTACCAAGCTAGGTTCACTTCGTGTAGGAATACCCAATTCTTTGGCTCGGTCCAAAATGGCTTGCGCAATTTCGCCTTTGCCTTTGCTCAAGACCCTAGGCGCTGGCGTGTTGGGTTTGTAGCCAACGGCCACTGCTTGCAGAATTTCTTCGTGGCCCAAGTTAGACATTGGGTGCTTCCTTGGGCGGATCATTGCTAGCAGTCATGGCCGCAGCTTCAGGCAATGAATCTATTTTCACATCGCTAAGGCCCTGCGTTTTCAATTCTTGCAACAGCTCAGGTGCAAGAGTTGTCCAATTGACTTTGCCATTGCCATCTTGCAAGCCATGCGAAATGTGCAAGCTAATGTCTTGCCCCCATTGCGACCCCACAATGCGAAGCTGTCCAAGATTGGGAAGTGTGATTTCCACTTTCAGCATGGCTCCTTTTTCAATCTCACCGACTTGCCCTGGATTGTTTCGCCATGCATCTTCTCGAACAATTCGCATGGGCACACCTGGTACCAACTCGGCTTGCCACACCATACTGCCTTGCGTCAGCATGCGGGCTGCTTGCTCGGCGGCATCACTGTCGGGTTCTAGGGCAGAGACCCACTGAGCTAATTGCGCTGCGGTCGGTTCTTTGACGGGTTGCGCCAGTTGCTGAAGCTCCTCTAAATCGGAGCCACCAAAAACTTTCGATTTTGAAATCTTTGAACTCGGAGCTTGCTGCGTATCCTGAGGATCTTTTAACGGAGATGCAGAGCTAGGCACTACCTTTCTTGGCATCCAAGCTTCATTCAGCCTTTGCGCCGCAAACACATTGCTACCCGCAATGCTTTGATAAATAGTTTTAAGCTGACTGATCACTTCTGCAGAAGTAGGCAAATTGGCGGAAGTTGTGGCTTTAGCGGTACCTGCAGTTGAAGCAGATGCAATGTTGCTTAAACCATCATTGAAATCAACTTGATTGCCTGTTTGAATGGCCGAAGCATTGGCCATCAATGGTTTCAGATTCGCAGCATTGGCATCAGCATTGCCACTGGATTTAGCCAACACCCCACTGATCCAACTAGACAAGCCTTGCGCCAACAAAGGGTGAACATCACCCGACTTCAATGCATCAGGGTCTGCGCCTTGAGGCTCATAGCCAGGTACAGCAGTTTTAGGAGCTTGAAGCAATGCTTCTGGCAGTGGCGCTGCCAAAGCAGAACGGCCAGCTTGACCTTCAGCGCCAGCAAATATGGGCTGAGTCCACTGCAAGGCTACGCGGCTGTCTAAGGATTGCGTTTCTTCGGCCACACCGGGAGCCGCTGTAACTGGCAGCACAGGAGTAAGCTCTAACTTTTGCGTTAGAGACAGGTGCAGTTCTTGAACTGGTGTAGGAATAAACATGGTGCCAAGCAATCATATGGCTTAGCGGCCATTTGGTAAATACGCTTTAGGCAGTTACTGCAGTGACCGCAAACACGGAACTCACGCCCACTGCGCCGTGGCCAGAAATTTCCTGTACGGAAGCTATGGCAGGCTTTAAATATTTAGATGCAAAAGAATCGTCTTCGTAACCAGCATGTTCACGCCAAGCTTCAGCCAAGGGCACAAATACATTGATCACACTTTGAACCATTTCAGGATCACGTCTCAGGCGAGCACGAATGATTTCTTTGCCAGCCCAGTCGTAAATTAAGGCCAAGTTTTGTGCTATATCACCGCCTTTTTCCTTGTCCAAACAGGACAATAATCCTTTCGTGATTAAATCAATTGCTTTTGAAAAAGTCTCTGAAGAATCTGCACCTTCTGTCATTTGTATCTTACCTGTATGCAAGTGGTCAAGTAAACGGTGATGTACCAAGGCTACAAGTTCTACTGGCTTGGCAGAAGAAACTGCAGTTTCGCGCTGAGTATCAGCATAGACGCGGTGTGATCGAGTTGTCATGATAGTTCCTTTTATCAACTTAGCCATTTTTCTGGGAATTTGTTAAACCGTCTAGGGCGCTTTTAAGTGAATCACTGGTGCCTTGGAGTTTGAACAACAAGGCATCAAGCGCGGCGTATTGCGAGGTGTACCGTGCTTGTACATTCACCAGTTTTTCTTCCAATGATGTTTTGCGTTTTGCAAGGTCAGAACGAGTATTGGTTTCACTGACGATTTGATCTTGAATTACGCCGCCACTTAATACCATGTTGCCAATTTGATTTGCCAAGTCTGAACTTAAAGTGCTTGAGTAGCCAATTCGAATGCCTGCAGCCAATCGCGTTTGCAAAGTACTACTGGCAGCAGAAAGCAAAGTGTCGTCCAGTGCTAAATTGCCATTATCTAAAAGTTGTAGGCCCATAGCAGACAAATCGGTTTGGCCCGTCAGTGCGACCCCTATGCTGTCTGTCATGGGCAACATAAGGCCAGAAACCAACTGACGCATCATGCTAGACACACCAAAGTCGCTATTTAGAATGCCCCGTGAAGCTACATCTATGCTGGAAGCTGTTTGCGATTTATATAAAGTATTTAAATCGTTGTAAGCCTTAACTAATGCATCTAGCTTGGGCCTAGCTGATACTACTTCGTTCGAGACTGTTAATGTAATAGGCGTACCGACAGTTGTCGTGGTGGCCAAATTGAGCGTGACGCCAGCTATGGCATCGGACACGGTGTTACTAGAGCGAGTGAACTGAACGCCGTTGAGTTTAAAAACCGCATTGGTAGCAGTTTGGTAAGCAGTAGCGGGCTTGGTAATACCCGCAGCAATATCAGCGGCGCTTAAATTAAAAGAAAAATCAGTACCTAAAGTTTTTGACTTTAAGGAAAGAACATAAGAGCCTGATGTACTTTGGAATACGGTCGCATCTGCGCCGGTTAAATCGGTTCTCAAACTACTTTGACCGGCTGCGTTATACCAAGCCATTGCGCTTTCCGATGAAGAAAAGCCTGACACATTCCAAATGGTGGGTTGAGC
>CANFJC010000055.1 GCA_947447245.1 Comamonadaceae bacterium | reverse complement strand
TTGGTGAATCGAAATTTGGAGCGGGCTCAAACCATCATGTCTGAATTAGGCCAACCGATCAAGGCTTATCCATGGGCAGACCGTGCGGACCTCATGCAAGGTGCCGCCATGGTGGTCAATACCACCAGCCAGGGCATGGTGGGTCAAACTGCACTGGACATTCAACTTGACCTGTTACCCACCGATGCTTTGGTCACAGACATCGTTTACACACCGCTTGAAACACCCTTTTTAGCGCAAGCCAGAATGCGCGGAAATGCAACTTTGAATGGCTTGGGCATGTTGTTGCATCAGGGCCCCTTGGGTTGGAAAGCTTGGTTCGGAATTGAACCTAAAGTGACTCCTGAGCTGCGAAAACTTTTAGAGCAAAGTTTGATCTAAATCAAGCGTCCAACTTGGCCTTGAAGTGATCCCAGCACCTTTGAAACAAAGCTTCATTCCAAAGTTTTTCTTTGCACATCTGAATTTCGTGCTCGCTGAATGAATAAGGCGTGCCCAATTGCATCGCCATGTACTGGCGGTGCGCATTCTCTTCCATGTAATTGGCCAACACAAATGCCTCGCGAATTGTTTGGCCCACAGTGACTGCGCCATGTGACTTCATCAGCGCCGCAGGCCGGTCTGACAAGGTCGCCGCCAATCGATCGGCCATGGGTTTGTTGTTGATGGAGTTGGGTGAATCTAACAAGGGCACGGGGTAGACCAATGAGCCCTGTCCATAAACGGGCATGTACGCTTTGCCTGCCATGGTGAGGTAAGTCGACCATTTGGGGTGCGCATGAACTACCGCCTTGACATCAGAGCGCGCTCTGTAAATGCCCGCATGCAAGTGAAACTCCAAAGGTGGCTTACCAGCCCCCTCAATGACCTGACCTTCCATGTCAATGGTGCAAATGTCATTCACGGTGAGTTGACTGCGCTGGCATGAGCCGATGTTGATCAGCATGGTGTTGTCAGGCAACAAAATGCTGGCGTGGCCGTTGTAATCGATGATGTCTTGCGATTCCAACATGCGAATGCAGTCGACCAATGCTTGCTTGAGCTCTAAGTTGTTTGACATGGCGCGGCCTCAGGTTTAAATCACAACTTTGGTCATCATGCCCTGTGGGAAAATTTCCTCGGGCGTGAATTCTCGGTGCGCAATGCCCTGTTGGAACGTGTATTTGGCCATCAACTCCCAAGTGGGGCGATTCTCTTCAATGCCATACGGAAACGTATCGCCCTCAAATTTGTCTCGCATTTTGCGTGCATAAGTTGCCAACCAGGGCAAGGGGTAGCGCGATACCGCAGGGTCCATCAAGCGCTCAATGCTGCGGCGCTTTGATTCTTGGAACGCGTTGAACAAATTGCGCGGCACCCAAGGATTTTCATCGACCACACTCTTTTTCATGGCAATGATGTGCATGATGGGCCAGACTTTGGTGCGCGCAAAGAATTCGTCTTCCATGTCTAAAAAATCGGGGAAGAGCCGAACCACATCGGGATGACCTTCCAAGAAACACGTTGGCGGACGCGCAATGATGGCGCAATCAATTTCACCTGAAGCCAGCATTTCACTCAATGATTTGTCAGCCACCCGCGTGAGTTTCACACCTTCGGGCAAGGTAATTTCCACCTTCTCCTCGCGGCCTGGCGCATTGGCCCCCGCTTGGTACCAGTGCACGTCTTGCAGTTTCACGCCCATGTCGTTGTGCAGCCATCCGCGCATGTACACCGCTGCAGAATGCGCCCACTCGGGAGATCCCACTTTTTTACCGATCAAGTCTTGAGCCGACTTGATGCCTGATTTTTTATTCACATAAAAAGAGCTGAATCTAAAAAGACGCGAACACACAATGGGCAAGCCAATGATGTCGCTGTCTGGCCTGGTCACTTGTGTGGTGAACTTGGCAAAAGACAATTCAGAAATGTCAAATTCACGGTTGGCCGTGAACCGTGCAAAGCATTCGTGGTGACCCAAATTGAGCCAATTTAAATCGATGCCCTCCGGTTTCACAAAACCCAAGCGGATGTCTCGGAAATGATCGTAGTCAGTGGTGGCAATCGATAAATTAAGGAGTGACATAGGAGAAATACCAAGGGATTGGAGAATAGCTTCAGTTTATCTGAACAGCCTTGAAAGCCTGTGAGGCACTTGCACAGAGCACTTAAACTTAGGAGCCTTCAAGGCTTGGCTTCGTTCAAGTCGTCAGTTGAAAACTGTCGGGGCTGGCGGCCTGCCAGTATTTAGCAAACAAGCCTTCTAAATCTTGAGGTTCCAGCAAAGCCCCACCCTTCACACTCAAGATCAAGTCGGAAAGGTTTTGAACCTCGTGTTCGCTGACGCGGCGCATGATGTGATTCAGTCGCAGCTCAGAGGGGGCAGACAGGCCAGTCGCTTGAAGCATTTCCTGAACAGACTCCAGGGTTTGATGGTGAAAATTTCTCACGCGATCAGCTTTGCTGGGCACCACCAAAGCCACCTGACGTTTGGGATCCTGCGTGGTCACACCGGTGGGGCAATTGCCGGTATGACAGGTTTGAGCCTGAATGCAGCCCAAGGCAAACATAAAGCCTCTGGCACTGTTGCACCAATCTGCGCCCAAAGCCAAGGTTCGCATGACATCGAACCCACTGATGATTTTGCCGCTGGCACCCAAACGAATTTGCTTTCGCAATTTCAAGCCGACCAAGGTGTTGTGAACCAAGCGCAAGCCTTCTAGCATGGGCATGCCCATGTGGTCGGTAAATTCAACAGGTGCCGCACCTGTGCCCCCCTCAGAACCATCGACCACAATGAAGTCAGGATAGATGCCTGTTTTTTGCATGGCCTTGGCAACGCCAAACCACTCCCAAGGATGGCCAATGCACAACTTGAAACCGACCGGTTTGCCCTCACACAACTCTCTTAACTTTTGCACAAATTGCAAAAGCTCAACGGGGCTTGAAAAGCTGCTGTGCGCAGCAGGTGAAACGCAGTCAACACCCACAGGAACGCCTCTGGCCTCTGCAATTTCGGGCGTCACTTTGGGCCCGGGCAAAACGCCACCATGGCCAGGCTTGGCACCCTGGCTCAATTTAATCTCAATCATTTTGACCTGTGGCGACAAGGCATTTTGGACAAAGCGCTCAGCGCTGAAGGTGCCGTCTTCATTGCGGCAACCAAAATAACCAGAACCAATTTCCCAAATCAGATCGCCACCATGCTCACGGTGATACCGAGAGATAGATCCCTCACCGGTGTCATGTGCAAAGCCACCCTTCTTAGCGCCCAAGTTCAGCGCCATGATGGCATTGGCGCTCAAGGCACCAAAACTCATGGCAGAGACATTGAACAAACTGATGTCATAGGGGTGCTTGCATTGCGGGCCGCCCACATGCACTTTAAAGTCATGCGATGGAATGACAGAAGGGCTGATGGAATGGGTTAACCACTCATAACCGACTTCTCGAACATCCAGCTGCGTGCCAAAGGGTCTCTTGTCAGATTCGCCCTTGGCCCTGGCATAAACCAATGAGCGCTGGGCTCTGGAAAATGGCACAGCCTCGCTGTCACCTTCAATGAAATACTGGCGCAGTTCGGGTCGAATGAATTCGAGTAAAAATCGCAGATGACCAATGATGGGGTAGTTGCGCAAAATGGCATGCTTGCTTTGTTGCAAGTCACTGATGCCGACAATCACCAAGGCCGACAAGAGCAAGACCCACAAGAAACTGGCTTGTCCAACCACCAATTGCAATGCCGACAAAACCCACAGCAAAACAATGACAAAGAACGCCAAGAAGCGCAGCGGCAGGCGCTGATCAATCCAATTCAACATCTCGGGTCTCCCAGTGAGATTGACGCACGGCGCGTCGGCAATTCAATCGTTTAAATGGCAGGCGGCCTGGTGGTGATCGCCAACCGATTTCAAAACAGGTTCTTCAATGCGGCAACGTTCTGTGGCCTTGGGGCACCGAGGGTGAAAGTGACAACCCGTGGGCCGGTTCACGGGATTGGGCACATCGCCCGTCAAAACAATGCGTTTTTTCTTGGCGCTAGGATCTGGGATGGGCACTGCAGAAAGCAAGGCTTCTGTGTAAGGGTGTTTAGGTTGCGTGTACAACTGACGCGAAGGGGCAATTTCTACAATGCGACCCAAATACATCACGGCAACACGATTGCTGATGTGCTCAACCACCGACAAATCATGGGCAATGAACAAATAGGTCAATCCCATCTTGGCCTGTAAGTCTTCAAGCAAATTGATCACCTGAGCCTGAATAGACACATCCAGTGCCGACACCGGTTCATCACACACAATCAATTTGGGCGATACCGCCAAGGCCCTGGCAATGCCAATGCGCTGACGCTGACCTCCAGAAAACTCGTGTGGAAAACGTTTCATGTGGTCGGCATTCAAGCCAACGGTTTCTAAAAGATCGACAATGCGCGCACGGTAGCTTTCAGGCGAAGGCGTGAGTTTGTGAATGGTCAGCGCTTCGCCAATGATGGCCTCAACGGTCATGCGCGGATTCAGGGATGCAAAAGGATCTTGAAAAATAATTTGCATGTCACGGCGAACTTCACGCAAGGCATCAGAGCCCATGGCAGAGACGTTTTGACCATTGAACGTCACTTCGCCAGAACTGGGCTCAATCAATCGAAGGATGCATCGCCCGGTGGTCGATTTGCCACAACCCGACTCCCCCACCATGCCCAAAGTTTCACCAGCAGCGATGTCGAAACTCACACCGTCTACGGCATGAACACGGTTAACTTCACGTGCAAATATTCCCCCTTTGATGGGAAAGTACTTGGTCAGATTCTTAACTTCTAAAAGCGGCGTAGAACTGGAAGACAAGGCGTGCATATCAGACATCTGCTTTAGAGAGAGAAGTGACAAGCCACTTGATGGCCTGTTGAAATTTCGCGGAGTTCGGGCATTTCTTGGGTGCAACGGTCGCTGGCGTATTGGCAACGAGGCGCAAACCGGCAACCCTTGGGGGGATTGATCAGTTTTGGCACAGACCCGGGAATAGCTTCCAGTCTTTGCTTGTTGACACTGTCGAAATCAATTCGAGGAATAGAACGAATCAGGCCTTGGGTGTAGGGGTGGGCCGGTGAAGCAAAGAGTTTTTCAACGGTTGCTTCTTCGACCACGCGGCCTGCATACATCACCACCACCCGTTGCGCTGTTTCTGCGACAACGCCCATGGCGTGTGTAATGAGCATGATGGACATGCCCATTTGAGATTTAAGCTCGTTCAGCAAATCTAAGATTTGCGCTTGAATGGTGACGTCTAAGGCGGTGGTGGGCTCATCGGCAATGAGCAATTTGGGTTTGCAAGACAAGGCCATGGCAATCATCACCCTTTGGCGCATACCGCCAGAGAACTGATGCGGGTAGTCGTTGACCCGCTGCGCTGGCTTGGGAATATTGACCAGCCCCAACATGTCACTGGCCTTGGCCATGGCCTGCTTTGGTGTGAGGCCTTCGTGCAACCTGAGCGACTCTGCTATTTGCTCACCCACACTCAAAACCGGGTTGAGCGAAGTCATGGGTTCCTGAAAAATCATCGCAATCTCTTTGGCTCGCAGGTTGCGCATGGTTTGCGCGTCTGCTTGCACCAGATCCTGGCCTTGAAACCAAATTTGGCCATTGGCAATGCGACCAGGGGGCATGGCCAACAGCTTCATGATGGTCATGGCAGTGACACTTTTACCGCAGCCCGATTCGCCCACCACGCCCAGCGTTTCACTGCGGTCGATGTGAAAGTTGACACCATCGACTGCATGCAAAACGCCGTCATCGGTATCAAAATGAACTTGAAGGTCTTGAACTTTCAACAAGGGGTTGGTGGACATCCAGAAACCTCTTTAAAGCACACGGCGTGGATCATAGGCATCCCGCAAACCGTCGCCAATGTAATTGATGGTGAGCACCGTGATGAAAATCAGGGCTCCAGGAAATAAGGCCCAGTGAACCGCCACATCCATGTGATCTTTGGCATCGAACAAAATGCGACCCCAAGTTGGAATGTCTGGTGGAAATCCCAGCCCTAAAAATGACAGTGTGGACTCGGCAATGATGGCCGCAGCCACATCAATGGTGGCCGCCACAATGACAGGGCCCATGGCATTGGGCAAGATATGCACTGTGACTTGCCGCCAAGAACTGGCACCTAAGGCACGGGCAGCTTCTACAAACTCTTTTTCACGCAATGTGAGAAATTGCGCTCTGACCAACCGGGCAACGGGCATCCAACGCAAACCACCAATCACCGCCACCACCAAAATAAAAACACCTGCCTCGGGCCCCACTATTTTTTTCAATTTGTCATTGAACAAATAGAAGATCAAAAGCAGCAAGGGCAATTGTGGCAAAGACAAGAACAAGTCCGTGATCCACATCAGAAAAACATCAACAGGGCCTTTGGACATGCCAGCCACTGCACCGACGACTACGCCTACGCTGATAGCGATCAGCATGGCAGCCAAACCTACAGCCAAAGAAATACGGCCGCCATAAAGAATACGAGCCAATAAGTCTTGACCCAGATCATCGGTGCCCAAGGGATGTGCCCATGAGGGACCTTGCATGCGGGCACCAAAATCAATTTCATTGATCGGTACGCGCCAAAGCCACGGGCCCAGCAAAACAGCCAACACAATCATGCTTAAGACAACAGTACAAACAACAGCAAGCTTGTGGCGTTTAAACCGGCGCCAAGCCTCTCTGCCAGGCGAATGCACTGACGGCGAAGCCACTGCGGCCTTGCCATCAGTTAAAGGAGATGCGAGGGTCGAGCCAGCCATACAAAATATCTGCCAAAAGGTTACACGCAATCACCAACGTGGAGAACACAAACGTCACAGCCATCACCACGGGTGTGTCGTTGGCAAGCATGGAACTGATGATGAGGGAGCCAATGCCAGGGACACGGAAAATTTGCTCCGTGACAATGGCACCGCCAAAAATAGCCGGCATCTGAAGCGCGACCAATGTCACAACAGGAATGAGTGCATTGCGCAAAACATGCTTCGTGATGACCACTTTTTCTGACAAGCCTTTGGAGCGTGCTGTTGTGACGTAGTCCAAACGAATGACGTCCAGTACAGCAGAGCGCACATAACGCGTCCAAGCACCGGCTTGGAACATGCCCAACACCATGACAGGCATGATCATTTGCTTAAAGTGCTCCCAAAAAAATCGCCATCCGGTATCTGGAATGTCAGCCCTGTAAACGAACGGCAACCAGTCAAGGTGAATACTAAAAAACAAAATCAACAAAATGCCAGTGAAGAATGTTGGCAATGAAAAACCAATGAAAGCCAGCGTGCTGGCAATCTGGTCAAACAAAGAGTAAGGCCTTGTAGCCGCATACACCCCTACAGGAATTGCAACACAAAGTGCCAACAACTGCGACGAGCCAATCACCAACAAGGTGACTGGAATGCGCTGCATGATGAGGGTCTCTACATTGATTCGGCTGATGAATGAATAGCCCCAGTCCCCGCGAATCATGGCCGTGAGCCAGTTCCAATAGCGAACCATGAGAGGGTCATCCAAACCAAACTTCAGCCTTAAGGCCATGGCCACTTCGGCTGGAATGTTGGGATTGGAAACCAACTCGGAAAAAGGATCACCCGGCGCCAGGGCCAAAACTGAAAACAACACCAAGCTGATGCCCAAAAGACTGGGCACGGCGATCATCAATCGCCGAAGGACGTAACGAAACATAGAACTTACTTAAGTGGTCTTGTACCAGTCTTGTAAGAGCCACAAATCATTGTCCCAGCCAGACAAAGGCGCCACCAAGTTGTTAACTGCAGCCGAAGTACGTGGGCGGTAAACCACGGGAATGATGGCAATGTCGTTGATGGGCATGTCATTCATCTTCACAAACATGGCGGCTCGCTTAACGGGGTCCATTTCGGATTGGGCTGCCAAATAAGTTTTGTCATATTCAGGATTGCTGTAGCGCGTAGAGTTGCGTCCAAGCCATTTGTTGGCTTTGCTTGCAAACTCAGTGCTTAAGTACTGATTCATGAACACCTCAGGATCGGGCTGTGGCATGGTCGTGGTGAACATTTGCATGTCAGCATACAGCTTGGTGTAGGTGTCTGGATTGGCTGGGTCAGACGAGAAGTAGACCGATGCGGGCACCGATTTCAACTCCATGTCAATGCCCGCCTTTTGCGCGGCTTGTTTGATGATTTGCTGGGTTTTTTGACGCGGACCATTGATGGAAGTTTGGAAAACCAACTTGAGTTTTTTACCGCCTTTTTCGCGGATGCCGTCAGCTCCTTTTTTCCAACCAGCGGCCTCCAACACTTGGGCTGCCTTCTCTGGATTGAACTCGAATTTTGTATTTTTAGACACAAAGCGCTGCGGGTTGTTCAGGAAGTTGGCAGTTGCAATACCGGTACGGCCGTAAATGTACTTTTGCACGCCATCGCGATCGATACACAAACTGATGGCTTGTCTAACCGCAAATTCAGACAAGATGGGATGCTTGGATTTGGGATGAGAACGTTCGCCATCTGTTTCAGTCCAAGGGTCGGCCATGTTCAGTTGAATGAACTCAATGTTGCCGCCAGGGACAATGCTCGTTTTGCCTTTACCGCCCTGCTCCAAGCGAATGAGAAGTTCGTCTTCGACTTGCAAATTCCAAGCGTAATCGTATTCACCCGTTTGCAACACAGCGCGCGCAGCAGACACGGCATCTCCACCGCCCTTCATTTCGATGCTGTCAAAGTAAGGGCGATTCGGTTGGTGGTAGTTGGTATTGATCACACCACGCAACATGTCACCCGGTTTGAAATCAGTGAACTTATAAGGGCCCGTACCCACTGGCTTGAGGTTAGCGGGTGCGTCGCGGGATGTTGCACCTTTGTAAGGCTCAAAAACGTGTTTGGGGATGATCATGCCCGCTGCGCTGACAAAAGGATCGGCCCAAAATGGGGAAGGTTTTTGGTACTCGACTTTGACAGTGTGGCTATCGACCTTGGTGACCTTAACGTCTTTGTAAGAGCCACTTGTGTAAGCTGCAGAAGCAGGATCGGCCGCATAGGCAGCCGTGAACACCACGTCGTCAGCGGTGAAAGCAACACCGTCATGCCATTGAACGTTTTTCTTGAGCTTCCAAATGATGGTTTTGCCATCTTTTGAAACACCGCCATTGGCCAATGTAGGCACCTCGGCGGCCAACACAGGGACCAAGTTGCCATCGTTATCCCAAGAACCCAATGGCTCATAGAAAATGCGTGAGCCTTCTTGGTCTTTGGTACCACTGGAGAAGTGGGGCTGCAACAAAGTAGCGCCTTGCCACCAGAGCAATTTGAGGGGGCCGCCGCCGCCACGCTTGGTGGGTTTGTAGGAAGAGGCCGTTTGCGCTTGCGCCAAGCCGGAGGTGAGCAGCATTTGCGCTGCCATTGGCAAAGTTAAACCAACACCCACCATGTGGCGTATGAACTGTTTGCGGGTAAGGGAATTGTCCCGAACTTGATCGATCAGACCGCGAATTTCACTCTCATTCATTGTGCTCTCCTGAAAATTTAAATGGACAGTCATAAAAACATCTCACACACTAACTCTAATCTAAAAATCAAACATTAGGGTTTTGCATTAGACAGAATGCGCATAAACTAATTTCATTCGACAAAAGATTCAAAAAAGGATCCTTCATGGCCATTAAGAAAAAAACCGTTCAACTTCCCAGCATGACGCCTGGCACCCACCGCACTGTTTCCGTGCTCAGCTTTGGCAAATCTGGTGCACGGCCCAAGGTCTATATGCAAGCTGCCATCCATGCCAATGAAATGCCAGGCACCATGGCGCTCCACCATTTGATGCCCATGTTGACCGAAGCGGACAAAAAAGGCCTCATACAAGGTGAGATCATTTTGGTGCCAACGGTCAATCCCATTGGGCAGTCTCAACTTGTAGGCAATTCTCATGCCGGCCGATACAACCACCTGAGCAACGAAAACTTCAATCGCAATTGGATTGATGTGTCAGAGCCCGTGGCGCAGAAAGTATGGAAAAAAATTGGCACCAATCCCGAAGCCAATGTGAAGATGATTCGCAAGGCGGCGCTAGAAGCTTTGAATGAAATGAAGCCTGCCAATGAATTGCAAACCCTTCGCGTTGAAATGCAAAAGCTCAGCACAGACGCTGACTACGTGCTTGACTTGCATTGCGATATTTATGCTGCGTTGCATTTGTTCACCGCGCACAATGATTGGATCAAAGGACCCACTGGCCCCTTGGGCAACGCTGGCGCTGTGCAAGCCTTGGCAGCAGATTTGGGCGTCGAGGCCACGATGTACAACGACCCCTACCCCAGCACCCTCACTTTTTCTGGCGTGAACAGCGCTTTGTGGGCTCGCCTGCAAGACAAGTTTCCACAAGCCCACATTCCCCAAGCTTGCATGTCAGTCACCTTGGAAATGCGTAGCCAACACGATGTGAGCGATGCACAAGGCCTGTCAGACGCCAAAAATCTTTACCGCTGGTTGGTCAGGCAAGGTGTGGTGGGCGGAAAACAGCCCCTCTGCCTAAAATGAAAAGCGCTGCTTCGCCGATGACCGGCATGGACGTGGGTTACAGCAAGGGCACAGGCTTTTTGGTGTTCCATGTCAAACCGGGCGCCAAGGTCAAAAAGGGACAAACCATTTGCGATGTGATTGACCCCGCCAATCCCAATGGACCCAAAGCCCGCACCAGCTACACCAGCCAAACCGATGGCATCTTGTTCTCCCGCAGGCTAGATGGCTACCTGTCTTGGCCAGGTCAGGTGATGTTCAGAATTGCAGGCCCCAAGCCCTTGGCACACCGCATTGGCATGTCGGGCTTGGACGACTGAGCAACCGACTGCGCTCGCTGCGCAGTCTTGTCTAGACAGGATTTAGATTTTGCCGAGGTAATCGGACTTGCCGATTTCGACACCACTGGCGCGCAGCATGCTGTACGTGGTGGTGGTGTGGAAATACAAATTGGGCAAGCCATGGCCCAATAAAAATTGCATGCCCTTGTAATGCGTTTCTTTCTCGCCGCGCTTGATCACAATGTCTTTGTCTTCGGTGCCGTTAATTTGCTCGGGCTTGAAGCTTTCTAAAAATGCAATGGTTTTAGCGATGCGCGCTTGCAAATCTTTCAAATCTTTTTCGGTGTCCTCATGGGCTGGAATTTCAACACCTGCCAGCCTGGCAACCAAGCCTTTGCAAACATCGCAGGCAATTTGAACTTGTCTGCTCAAGGGAAACATGTCGGGGTAAAGGCGCATGGAAGCAAAGACGGTGGGGTCAATTTTTTTGGCTTCAGCATGGGTTTGTGCTTTGTCCAAAAGATGCGACAAGTTAATCAAGCCATTGATCAAACGGGGCACGCTGGCTTGGTACATGGAAATGGTCATAAGTTCTCCGGTTTAAAAATACAAAAATGAAATTGAGTTTGGTTCAAGCTGCTTCAAGAAAGCGCTCGACAAGGCGCGTCCAGTAAGCCGCGCCATAGGACAAGTTTTGGTCGTTGAAATCGTATTTGGGGTTGTGCAACAAAACACTGTCTAAGCCATTGCCCAATCGCAGAAAACAACCTGGTTTGTGCTGCAGATAATAGGCAAAATCTTCGCTGCCTGTGACGGGGCCAAATGGGAACACCACTTTGTCTTCCCCCACCAACTCCACAGCAACCTGACGGGCAAATTCAGTTTCAGCTTGCGAGTTGATGACCACGGGGTAGCCGCGTTCGTAAATGATTTCCACCTCGCCCCCGTAGGACTCCACTTGAGCGCGCACCAAACTTTTAATTCTTTGCTCCAAAAGCTCACGGACTTGTGGGCTGAAAGATCGAATGCTGAGCGACATGCTGGCAGAGTCGGCAATGACATTGGACACAGTGCCGGCATGGGCCGTGCCAATGGTGACCACCGATGTTTGCAGGGGATCGATGTTGCGCGAGACCACCGTTTGCAAAGCCATGATCAAGCTGCCCATGATAACCACGGAGTCGACTGTCTGGTGCGGTCTTGCGGCATGACCGCCTTTGCCCTGAACTTTGATGTAGCAAGTATCTGAGGCAGACATGAAGGCGCCAGCTCCGAACATGAAAGTGCCAACGTCAACCCCAGGGTGGTTGTGAATGCCAAAAATAGCATCGCACGGAAAGCGCTCAAACAAGCCATCTGCAATCATTTGCTGTGCACCACTGTCCTTGCCGGCCTCTTCGGCGGGTTGAAAAACCATGTGAACCGTGCCCTTGAAATTCTTGGTTTTGGCCAGCTGCTGGGCCGCACCCAACAGCATGGCGGTGTGGCCATCATGGCCACAGGCATGCATGGTGCCAGCGTGTTGACTGGCATATGGTTTTTGGGTTTCTTCTTGGATGGGCAAGGCATCCATGTCTGCGCGCAAAGCGATGCCCTTGCCTTCCCCATTTTTCAAAGTGGCCACCAGACCATGACCGCCGACATTGCGCGTGACTTGATAGCCCCAGGCTTGCAATTTGTCGCCTACCCACTGAGCGGTTGATTTTTCCTGAAAAGAGAGTTCGGGAAATTGGTGCAAATGACGTCTGGCTTCGGTCAAAGATTCCTGAGCGCCTAGCAAGTCAGTCAGTTTGCAAAAACAATCGTAACGAGCATTCATGGTGTGTCCTTTGAAATGGTGGCGGGTGCCTTGCGCAACAGTTTAATCGGACTTAAACGACCATAGAACTCGTGTGCGGCGTATTGCCCGCACCCAAGTCCCAGTAAAGCCCCGTCATGACTTGAAGCGCCTCTTTGAGCAGCTCGGGAGGCAGGTGCTCATTGGGCGCATGCTGAGAACAACCTGGATACGAGTGAGGCACCCAGATGGTCTTCAAACCCAGCACATCGGTAAAAATGTCATTCGGCAGCGAGCCCCCTAAATTAGGCAGGATGGCGGGTGTTTTTTGCGTGGTCTGCTGCAAAGAATGGGCAGCCCAAGTCACCCATGGGTCATCTGGGTCAATGCGGGTGGCTTTGAAAATTTCATCGCGTGCCGCTGTAATTTGGACATAGCCAAAACCATGGCTGTCCAAATGCCGCCTGAGCGCATTCAAGATGTCTGAGCTGTCAATGCCCACCACAAAACGGAGTTGGCAAGTGGCCTTGGCTCTGGGCG
>CANFJC010000054.1 GCA_947447245.1 Comamonadaceae bacterium | reverse complement strand
GCCTGAAAATCGCCCACAAGCACAGGCCCTCCTGATGAAATATGTGCCCAACATGAATGCCCAAATTGCAGCTCAATCGGGCGATTTGCTGCTCGACCCGCAATCGGGCTTTTTCTCAGATGTGCAGCTAGACGACAAGGGCATTCAAGCCGTGATGGATTTGCGCAGCAAGTTGGGAGAGGGCACGCAAAAACTCACCGACCCCAGCAAATACATCGATAAGCGTTATTGGCAAAAGGCCATGCAGCCTTAAGCCTTCGCCGCTTATTTGTATTTGGCTTCCAGAGCGTCAAACAAGGGTTTTTGAACCAAAGCTTGGCGCTCTGCAAAAGTGGCCACCAAGCGCGCGTCTTCTTGCAGTTCGCCTTGCGCTTTCAGTTGAGTGAGTGCTTGAGTCATGCCACGCACGGCACCTTGCAAAGCGGCATTGGCATAAAGCACCAGACCAAAACCCATTTCAGCCAAAACTTTCTGCGGCAGTGCAGGGGTTTTGCCGCCGATGACCACATTCACAATTTGCGGACAGCGAAGTTCTTTGGCAATGCGCTGCATTTCTTCAACACTTTCTGGCGCTTCCACAAAAGTCATGTCAGCACCGTGTTCTGCATAGGCTGCTGCCCGGTCAAGGGCTTCATTGAGGCCCAACACTGCGCGTGCATCGGTGCGAGCAATGATTAAGAAATCTGAGTGATGCCGCGCATCGACAGCCGCCTTGATTTTGCCAATCATCTCTTCAGCGGAAACCACAGCCTTGCCAGCAAAATGACCACATTTCTTGGGCATGAGTTGATCTTCAAGTTGAATGGCATTCGCACCCGACCGCTCTAAGGTGCGCACAGTTTGGCGCACATTCAAAGCATTGCCAAAGCCGGTATCGGCGTCAACGATGATGGGCAGATCGATTGCATCTCTGGTCGCTGCAGTGTGTTGTGCCAAATCGCTTAAGCCAATAAAGCCCAAGTCGGGAATGCCATAAAAGGTATTGGTGATGCCTGCACCACTGAGGTAAACCGCTTCAAAACCAACTTGTTGAATGACCCTGGCTGCCAGAGCGTTGGCTGCGCCAGCAACCAACAAGCCGTTTTTGGCATTCACTTTTTGCCGTAGCAAGCTGCCTGGATGCAGGCTCTGATTGGAGAGGGTCATTTAATCTTCTTTCATGCCTGAGGCGCGAATGATGGTGCCCAACTTGGTGCGCTCTGCATTCACAAATTCATTGAAGCTGGCGCGTGTGCCACCCACTGGTTCAATGCCCATGGATTTAAGGCGATCGGTAATGGCTGGATTTTTCATGGCCGCGTCTACGGCTGCCGCCAATTTGTCCATGATCTCTGGCGGTACCCCCACTGGCGCATGAATACCCGCCCAATGGGCAATCTGAATTTCGGGAAAGCCCAACTCGGCTGTGGTGGGCAGATCGGGTGCAGCCGACATGCGCTTGGTCCAGGTGGTGGCCAATGCCTTGAATTTGCCACCAGACTGAATGTGCGGCAGCGACACAATGCTGGCCTCTGAAGTACCTTCTACTTGCCCACCCATGACTGCCGTAGAGCCTTCAGAGCCACTCTTGTAAGGCACTGGAATGAGCTTCGTGCCGTAGTGCATGTTCATCATCTCGGACACAAAATGAGGCGTACTGCCAGTGCCCGCTGTGGCAAAGTGCGCGCCTTGTCCTTGCTTTGCAAAGTCAATGAAATCTTTCAAATTGTTGTGCTTGGATTTGGCTGATGTGACGATGATGGAAGGCGCCAAACCAATCATGACCACGGGCACCAGCTCGTTGTCTTTGTAGGGCGATGACTTCTTGATCATGGTGTTGGAAATAACACCCGCCGCACTGATTAAAAAGGTGTAGCCATCAGGCGCGCTTTTGATGCCCAGCATGGTGCCTAGGGTGCCGCCTGCGCCAGGTTTGTTGTCAATGAGCACTGGCTGACCCAAGACCTTAGAGGCGCCTTCAGCTGCCGCTCGGGCCAACAAATCGTTAGCCCCGCCAGCGGCAAAGGGCACGATGAACTTGACGGGTTTGTTGGGCCAGTTGGCAGCTGAGTTGGTCGTTTGTGCCTGGCTGTTCAAGCTGAAGCCACAAAGAAGCGTTAAGGCAAGGCAAGTTGCAGATTTGTGTAGTGTGGCTCTGCGGGTTGCTTGAAATTGATTCATGATCTCTCCCTAAGGCTTAGATGTGTTGGAACGTCAGTTATTATTTTGATTCATTCTGAGGTGCCATGTTATGACAATTTCTCGCCGACAGTGGCTTCATCAAGCTGCGCAATGGAATTTGGCACTTGCAGCCCCTGCTTATGCTTTGACCAGTTCACTGGCGCAAGCTCTACAGGCCTGGCCCTCTAAGTCAGTTAAATTGGTGGTGCCATTTACCCCTGGCGGCACCACAGATTTTGTCACGCGCTTGGTGGCCATTGAGTTGGCCAAAGCCTTGGGTCAAAGCATGGTGGTTGAAAACAAAGCCGGTGGCGGTACCGTCATTGGCGTGGATGTTGTTGCAAAATCAGCGGCCGACGGCTATAGCTTCGTCACTGTGGCAAACAGCTTTGCCGCCAATCAAACATTGGTTAAAAAATTACCTTACGACACCCTCAAAGACTTAAGGCCAGTTGCACTGATGGGCATGTCGGAGCATGTGCTGGCCACGCACCCGAGCAGTGGCATTAAAAAATTAGCCGACCTCAAAGCAATGACGGCTTCTGCTGCAGACAAAGTAAGTTATGCCTCTTTTGGCAATGGCACCTCGGCACATTTGTCTGGCGCTGCCATGGCTCAGCAAATGGGTATGAACTGGGTCCATGTGCCCTACAAAGGCCAGGCGCCTGCACTGGCAGATTTGTTGGGTGGGCAAGTCACCATGATGTTTGGCAATTGGCCTGAATTTAGAAGTCATATTCAGTCAGGCAAACTCATTGCCATTGGCATGGCCACGGTCAAGCGTTCTGTTTATGCGCCCGATATTCCTACATTGGCAGAGCAAGGCGTGAATATTGAGTCCAATTCTTGGAACGGATTGCTGGCGCCGGCCAACACGCCAGATGCTGTGATTGAGCGAATGAATGCTGAGGTGAATAAAGCACTTTTAGCGCCGGCTGTGCTGGAGGCATTTCAAAAAGGCGGCATTGCCTCTTTGTCTGGCACACCAGAAAAGTTTGCTCAATTCTTAAAGTCAGAAATTGAAAAATACGCGCAAGTGGTGCGCAAAGCCAACATCACTTTGGAGTCTTAAGGCGCTCTGATCTCAGAATGAGCAAGCCGGAAATGACCAGTAGAAAAATACCGGCCCATCCAAGCATATTGGGTACTTCATCCCACACCACATAGCCAATGAGCAGTGCAAATAGCAAACCACTGTATCTGAATGGCGCGACCAGACTCATTTCACCTGAACGCATGGCCACAATAAGCAGGTAGTAGGCGATAGAGAGAAACAAAGACGCTCCGAAAAGCAAAGCCAGCGATGTGCTGTCAACAGGCGTCCATGTTTGAGTGAGCGTGATACCGCCAGCCGCCAAAGCGACTGAAACCGCCGTTGACAATGTGATTAGAAGCGCAGGTACATGCAGTCCAATGGCGCGTGTGAGTGTGTCGCGCGTGGCATGAAACAAAGTGGCCAAGACAGCAATCCAAGCATAAACATTGAAGCCTTCGGAGCTTGGCTGAACCACCAAGAGCACCCCACTGAAGCCTAGCAAAATGAGCAAGCCTCTTTGAAGCGTGACCTGCTCTTTGAAGAAAACAATGGCAAACACCGTGATGAACAAAGGGGAGGCTAGGTTAATGGCTGTTGCGTTGCCCAAGGGTAAGTGAAAGACTGCTGTTAAGTAGGTAAGCGAGGCCGCGGCATCGACAGAACCCCTCAGCCACAAGCGCTTGTTCAGCATGAGGCGCCAGTTTTTAAGATGCCCCATGGCTTGCGCCATGATGAGCACCAAGGTGGTGGCCATGAGACCGCGAATGAAAATGAGTTGGGGGCCAGGCAGCGTGGCGCTGACTTGCTTGACCAGTGCGTCATTGGCGATGAAAAGCGCCATGGCCAGACTCATGGCCACAATACCTCGGCGATTGTCAGCGTTCATGCAGACCTTCTTGGTGATCACGACAAGGTCATGAAAAAAGCCCCCAGTGCGAACACGGGGGGCTCTAAGTTTGGTGGCTCTTCACGGATTCGAACCGCGGACCTGTGGATTATGATTCCATCGCTCTAACCGACTGAGCTAAAGAGCCTGAGCCAAAAATTATAGCAAACGATTGGGTTCAATTGTTAGAACTTTTGAATAAAGTTTGGGACCTTGTCAATTTGATTAAAGATCGCTTTTCTCGCGGCTACGCAAAAGCCGTCGTTCTAAGTTGCTTTCAGCGTGGGGATCGTGCTTTTGGTTTCTTGTGGTCATCAGGTGTCGTTTTACACGACAGTTGGTGGTTGGTTTGAAAGGTATCGCCTATCTTTTTTTCAATTGATCGTATTTGCGCCAATATTGAAATGGGTCTTCTGTTACTTCTAAGTCAATTTCCATCACTCTTGTTTGAATTCGCTCTTGAACTTCGGCAACAGCCATGTTGTAGATAACAGGTCCGATTTCATCAACAAAGAAACCAAGTAATGCTCCCGCAGCAATATTGCCAATCTTCTCGTCCATATTCTCTTGGAAATAGCGCTCAATGGAAGAGATGGCTTGTTGCCTAACCTCTTTGGGGAGTTCAATGGTCATTTTGGTTGTCTATGTTGATTCATGTAAGTAGTTTTTACCACCAAGACCAATGCTTGTGTTGTTAGACTTTTGAATAAAGTTTGGGGTCTAGAAGGATGTTCCCATTTTTACCCCCAGCTTACAAATCGTTCTGTCAGGTTCGGCTTCTGCGGGTCTACCGTGCTCGTGGTTTGACGTGGTCAAGAAGTGTCGTGTTACACGACAGATGGTGGTGGTGTCCTTTTAAAGGACATTCAAAGGACTTAGTCGGCCTTCTGTGAAGGCTTTATCGCATGGCTTGATTTAGCAGAGGAATTTGCGATGAGCCAGAGCTTGGCTTCATGTTTTCAACATAGGCGTACAAGTCTTTCAACTGCACGTCGTTGATGTTCTGCACGGGATAACGTGGCATCAAATTGCGGGGTGTGCGCATTTGCAGCTCAAACGCCACATAAGGCGTGGGGTTGGGGAAAATTTTAGGCCCCGCATTGCGTTCGCCGCCTTGTCCCTGAGTACCATGACAGCTGTAGCATTGGTGTTGCATATACAGCGTCTCGCCTCTTTTGGCTGCTTCCAAATCGGCCGCGATGGCAACACTACAAAAGGCGACACTGGCCAACACACTTAAACTTACGAAAGTTTGATTCATTTCAAAGTCCTGAAGAGACAAGAAAAAAGCAGGTGCTCCGTGAGGAACACCTGCTTGCTCATGGCACCGAAGTGCTTTGATTAGAACTTAGCTTGGATGCCCACAGCTGCAGCATTGATCGTGCCGCCGATGGCTGTTTTACCAGCACCGCTACCCAAAGAAATCACACCACCCGAGTTGGCTGTGCCTTTGGCAACCAATGCAAAGACGGCAAAGTTTTTGTCCAGCTTGTAGTTGGCACCAAAGCCCACCAAATTGCCGCCCAAGCCCACTGTGGAGCAAGAAACCGCGCCATTCAATGTGCAATTTCCAGCGCCATTGCTAGCGTATTGAGCAGCCACTGCGATCTTGCTGTTCAAATCGTATTCAGCAGTGATTTGCCAGCTGTTAGTCTTATAGCTTTGGAAACCATTTGCTTGTGCAGAAGTTTCTGTGTAATTCAAGGTTGATGAGTCAGCACCGATGCGCATGCCAGACACGCGGTAGCCGAAAGACAGGCGTGTGGCCGTGTCTTTAGAGCGCAAACCAGCGGCTGCGTTGTAGACGGAGCCTGCTGCTGCCGTGGACGCAGCGCCAGAGAATGCATAGTAGTCGTTGTGAACTTCTTGTGCCAAGCCCACATAGTAAGTTTTGTCAGTCCAGTTGATGCCGACAGAGCTCAAGCCTTGGTTGCGAGTGGCAGTTTTCGTAGGATCTTGGCGCAGTGAGTAACCCACTTCAAAACCACCAATGCGGGGGCTGGTCCAAAGCAATTGGCCATTCACGCGGGTATTGAAAGAAGTTGAAGTGCCTTTGTTGCTCCATGTGGGGTTTGACACCACATTGGACGTGGACACGAAGTTGCTGGAAGACACGCCCAACATGCGCACTTTGTCGCCGTAGGATTTGTAAATGGTGTCTTGTTGACCGGCTTGGAAGGTGCCGAACTTGTCATGGCTGATCCAGACAAATGCGTCACGTGGCTCAGACATGAATGAAGGGTTGGAGGCCGTGCTGTCAATGTTGATCACGCCCTGCAAGTCATAACCCAATGTCAGGCCGTCAATGGTTTTCTTGCCAGTGAAACCAATGTAAGAGTTCACAGGGTTTAACTTGGTGGCACTCACAGCCCCGGCTTTGAAGGTGTTGGTTTGGGCGCCTGTTTTGCCGCCGGTCAATGTGCTGACTGCAGCGCCAGTGGCGGAAGAGTCACCAAAGGTCACGGTTTGGTATTGTGGGTAAACGTTGCCGTAAACCTCAAGCAAATCGCCTGCAACTTGAACAGCTTGCGCTGTGCCAGCCAAACCCATTGCTGCGAAGCAACCCAAAGTAAGGGCGCGATATTTGAAATTCATGAGTATCTCCAAGTGATAAAAAAGTGAAATCATTGAGCCCAGTGATCTGGGAGGTAGCCGCTTGTTCCGGCATGAAGAACACTGTTCTTTTAATAAGCCAGTGATGTTATTAAGCTAAAAATCAGCCAAGCCCCCCATTCGTGAATACCCTATCAGCCCTTTTTATTTGCTTTAGAACAACACTTTTTAGTCGAGCGACTTGTGAGAAAAAGCCACACCTTTGGAGGCCATTCACAAGGGGAACCCTATTGGCGCTCTGCAGGGTGATTTAGTTAAGTAGAACAATGTTCTATATAGGGGAACGTCGTCAGCAGTCTTTCAAAACGATTTTGAGATGGATCTTTTGCATGCCAACCGAAAAAGACACCAGCGGTAGACCAAAAGCTAAAAATCAAAGTACTTTTCAGCAAATGCTTATCCGATTAAGTGCGTGCGTTGTTCCGCTCCATTTGCAGCAAGCGTTTGCTGAAGCTAGTTGCAAGCGGGTCGAGCTTGCGTCCTTGCGCCTTGATCAACACCAGAGTACGTGCAACGGAGGGGCTAACGAGTGGTCTGGCTTCCAGTTTGTTCAATCGAATCAAAGGAAGAACCGCCGTTGTAAGTACAGCTACACCAAAATATTCTCGTACTAAACCAACCATAGTCCAAGGTAGTGAAACTTCGTACGCATAGCTCAGTGATATTCCATTTTCGGCAAGGGTGTCGTCAAGGAGTTGTCGTACCGGATTGCCTTTGACCGGACCAATGATCGGTTCAGAAGCCAGTTGTTTCCATTCAACTTGTTTGTGCTTTGTTAGGTGATGCTTAGGCGGCAGGACCAGAATGTATTCGTCGGTATACAAAGGGGTGGCTATTAGTTCGTTGCGCATTTCGGTCTGACTGGTTACGCCCAGATCTGCAAAGCCTGTGCGAACTAGCTCATGGACCTCCTGCTCGGCAACGTCGTGAAGTTCCACCCGAACTTCAGGGTGTTCGGTTTGAAAGTCTCGAAGGAGCGGTGGAAGAAGAAGAGCGCACTGGTCAGCAGGTGCAGCCACGGAAAGACGGCCTCTTCTAAATTTCTGGAAATCAGCTGCGCCAGTTTCTATCCGTGACCATTCTTGGACCATACGGTGCGCCGAATCTAACATGGCTTGACCTGCTGTGCTGAGCTTGCATCCACGGGTGTGACGCTCAAACAAACTAACACCTAATAAGCCTTCCAGCTTTTGAATACTGGCACTAAGCGATGACTTTGAAACATTGAGGCGATGGGCCGCTCGGGCTAAGTGCCCAGTCTCTGCCACCATAATGAAGGCACGCAATTGATCTATAGATGCTGCCATTGTTTTACTGAATTGATTTGCCGTATTAAACGTCTATATAAATTACTTAGTCAAGTATAGGATTGTTGAATAGCATCCAAATTTGAGCCACCCCAATCGCAGATCCTGCTCGATTTCTCTGCAAATACATTCAATATCAATCGTCCAGTAACGGGACGATGAACGAACAAAGGCGCTTTAAGCGCCTTTGTTCGATTTGGATCATTTACTGAGCAAACCCATCCCTGAGCTTGTTGGCAGCAGCGTCAATCTGAGTGTCCAACTCTCCGTTCAACACAGCAGTTTTGATCAGCTCCAGTGTGGGCACCAAGTCTTTTTCGCTGCCAACTTCCACAGCCACTTTGCCCTTTGCTAACTCCAGCACCTTTGTGCCATAACGCACTGACAAGGCAAGTTTGCCTGATTCAGTAGTGAACCACCAAGGCTTAACTCGCTTGGGCATTTCTACCTGACGGCGTATACCAGTGTCGTGTTCCACGACACTTCGGAACTTTAGTGGCGCAAATGTAGTGCCAGCGGCTTGAGCCTTGGCAAGTTCGCATTGTTCCCACAAGCGAAGAACTAACTTATTGCGTCGTAGTTGCACAGCGGGAACGCTTGTGGGTTTAACAGCTGCGCTGAGTTTGAGAGTTGATAAAGTAGCCATGTGCTTTTCCTTTCTTTTGTTGATAAAGCACAGGTAATTTTGTGATCTTGCTGGCGCTTGGACGACCAGCAACCCGCCAAAGTGGCGGGTCATTGGCGCAAATGTCGTGTTAAACGACAAACTGGTAAGTTCAATTTCGCTGAAATTTCCAGCATATCGATACAAATATGTCTCGTTCGTATAAGTACTTTATACAAACAAGATGAAGGTTGCACGCCGATTGAACTGTGCTGCTAAATCCGTTCTGATGTGAGACGGTAAAGAAGGTGTAGCTTGTTGCACTGATTCATTGCACTACCCCGTAAGGGATGCTTTAAACGACTTTCGTTCCAGAAAGTAACGTTTGCAATGTCTTAACAGTTGAATGTTCTTTCGTAAATGAAAGAACTTAAAAGTGAGTGGGACGCCACGCTCGAATGAGCACCCCACAAAGCTCGAACAATGACTGCCGCATAAGTCGTTCGATGCTTGCGTAAGGACACGCACATAAAAGGAGATCGCAAAACCTGCCTTTCCCAGTTAAATCTGGTTGTGTATATGCAGTATGAAACACCTCAGTGAATGTCGCCGCGCTGATTCAGCGTGGCATATGGCTTCCTAGTGAATATCTCTAAATTAATTAGTTCATCTTAAGTATGAGTCGAAAAAAAATATGCAGTTGAAATGAAGCGAAGGCTATGCCTGAAGCGCAATGAGAACTGCGGTTCGCAGAGCGAACCATACAAATGAAGGAATATAAAATGAATTTTACAAATCAAATCTATGCACACTTAAGTGCATCAATGCCCAATATGACAGCAAGAAAATTTAGCAGTTATTGTGGGATGAGTGAAGGCTACTTCGGAAGTATCACTGCACAAGGACTGGAGATATCGACAAATGCACTATTTCATCTTGCAGAAGTGATAAATCAACACAATCGAAAAAGCGCATCACTGGAACTGCATAGGTCTATAGACATGATGGCATCAGAAATTGCAAGACGAATGCAAGACATGCCAACTGCAAGTTATGTCATTCGAAAACAAGTGATTGGCGCTCTAGGAATGGCATATGCAAAGCGAGAGCTTGAATTCACTGCCCCACCAGTTTTAATTGGTTGAGGTGATAGAAATGAAAGTAGAGGAAATTGTTGGCATCAAACCACTAAAGCCACTAGACCCCGCTCAAGCACAGGTTGATTCGCTCAAAAGGCAAGAAAAACAGCTTGCAACTACCGTCAAAGTGACAAGGGCTCGCAAAGCAATTGCAAAAAAGCGCCAGCAACTTGCAAAGCTTACTCAGACTACATAACTACGCATAAATCCAAGCTGTGCGCTGAGATTGTCAGACTCCAGCAACCCGAGTAGCTGGCGCTATTAAAAAACGCTACAGCGCTGTTTTAAGCTTTCGTTTCTCAGCTCAGTTGTGGCGCATCTCCCACATCAAGCTGGAAACTGAATCACATAAGAATATTGCTATTTTCTTAAGTGCATTGATTTCATTGAAGATTTTTACCCCGATAACTCGTCGGGTTTCAGGTCGCGAAAATCCAATAAAGAAAACACACTTGTACATGCGTTTTTATTAAAGAAAGAGAAAAAACGAAATGTCACAAGCAAAAACACTTACACCAGCAGAATTAGAGCAAGTTCTAACGTACATCGAAAAGCAAAACTTTGCGCAGCGAAATCGCGTGATGCTACTTACTGGCATGTATTCAGGCATGCGGGTATCGGAAATTGCCAGTCTCAGCGTAGGCGATGTTATGAACGCTAACGGTTCAGTCAAAGCGGAAGTGAGACTGTCAGCAGAGCAAACAAAAGGACGCCATCCACGAACAGTATTTTTCCCAGAAAAGCTCAGAGTCGAACTGCAACATTATTTAAATCAACGAAATTCACTAAATCTAAAACACCCGCTTTTCATCACTGCAGGACACAGAGGATTTACAGCCAGCGTAATGACTCAACATTTCTACTGGCTTTTTAAGAAGGCAGGCATTGATGGTGCAAGCAGTCACAGCATGCGCCGTAGTTTTATAACCAACCTGGCCTCCAAAGGAATTGGTGTTCGTGTCTTAGCCAGTTTGGCAGGCCACCGTAGCATTGCAGTCACCCAGCGTTACATTGATGTTCATGATGATATGAAGCGTAATGCAGTAGAACTAATTTGAGGCTGGAGCTTTCTTTTTTTGCTTTGCAAGCCAAGCTTCTTTGTATTCTCTGCTCCACTTTGCGTTCATCTTCAATCGCAAAACTAATGTCTCGTATTTAAATTCAGCACTATCAACTGGATCTGTACATGGAAATTTTCCACGAGCTGCGTTTTCAGCAATTAATTCAAATCGCTTCAATGCTCGGTGTGTAATTTTCCCCATGATGATTCGATCATCCATTTCAATTGCATCATGTGTTCTCCTGTCAGCTGTTGGATTGAGAACGCCGGAGTAACTGCTACTTAAACGTGCCTTCGCACCAAGTCGCCACAATTCCCAATTTGGCTTTGCAGCCTTGAACCATAGTAGTCGTATGCCTTTGACCATTGCATTGATATGCAAACGCTTGCCCATTAATTTAATTTTTGGTTGCTCAGATTTGCCAACATCTTTGCTGATGTGTTCTTCCAATAGAGAGCGAAACTTTTTGAGTATTTCAGGCCTTTTCAATCCGAGTGGAATTGAAACTATCAATGCAGCAGAAAGTCCTTCCGCTTGGCGTGCTTCAACATAACTGGACTTAAGTGTTTGAGTTATTTTTTCAACTTCAGTTGACTCTCCATTTTCGATGAGAGCAATTTCATGAATCTTGGGTTTGTTGAATGGATTGCCAAATACATGCAGTCCACGCTTAAGCCACCATTGACGGAAAAGAATGCAATTCACATTTCCGAGTAAATCGTAAGTGGCCAGCACCTTATCGAAGTCCTTTGGCAAGTTTTCCGATTCTTCTTTCGTGAGCTTGTTTGCTCTTGCCTTTCTTGCAAGCTCATAGCTGGGACTTAAGACTAAAAATTCAAACATTAATTGATAGGCGGCAGTTGGTTCGGTATGCCACCCTGATTGTGAAAAATCACTCCCACTAAGAGCCCACGGTAATTTTGATTTCATAGTATTTCTACAAATAAGAATTGAAAATTGAATTATACAAAGTAATTTGACGATATATAGATAATTCATACATCGCAGCAACAAACACAAAAAAGTTGAGGCGATGGCCGCAGCGGTGCGGTCTCCATTAACCAGCATTCAAGGAGATTCCAAATGCAAACAAATACCTCTTTCGTTACTTCAGCTCAGTCCACTACCGCCAACAGCGGTTCTGAACTTGTGCAATCAACTTCTGCAAATGTCGTGCAAAACGACAATAGTGCATTAGCTACAGCACATGCTTCTAGTTCTGTGCGTAATCACTTCGAGCAACTTGCCGTTGAGCGCGAAGCTTGGGAAAGTACGGTGCATCGCACAAACAATGAACAGTTGTATGTGTTGCTACAAAAGTGCTATCAAACTTACCAAGCGATGTCAGGCGGGGAAGATGAAGCCGGCAATCTTCGCAAAGGATTGGCTGACTACATCAAGACTAAGGGATATCAATTTAAATCAGGTACTCATACTTTAGTCAAAATTGTTAAGTGCGTCTTTGGCAATGACCGTCGTCGCGTTAGCGCCTATGGCATCGTATTGCGAACAGCGCTTGCAAAGAAAATCTCTGTGATTGAAATCCCTGATTTCATCCGTAGTGAAGGTGGCGTTGAAGAAATCCGCTTGGCAAAGTCACCTAATGCAATGACTGCAAAGCTTAAAGCGCAGGCTGGCGCTGAGGCTGTGCAAATTTCAAACTTGGGTGTCTTTGCAAGTAATTCGCTTACTAGCAAGCTTGATGCTGGAAATATTGGCAAGACTGTAGTGTTGATTTGCACTTGGCAAGCTGATGGCAGCGTCATCGTACGCTCTGTCGTGCAAAGCGATACAGCAGTAAATGCAGCACTTGCTTGTCATTACAGCGCTAACAAAGATGTCATTAAGCAAGTTGTTGAAAAACAAGCAGCAAATGATGAGCAAATTAAACATGATGCAATTGCTGTTGCCACTCAGGCCGCTGTAGTCAACGCCTGAAGTATTTCGGGCTGCAGGGTCTGCAGCCCGCTATATCAAATACATGAATACAAATTGAAAGGACAATCAAATGTGGAACTCTAAAGACTTTGAAGCGATTTATTCACCTAAATCAATAAATGACATCGTCTATCCCAATGAATACAGCAAGACGCTTATAGAGCAACTTGTGACAGGTGCTAGGCCATTTCCTATTCCAGCAGGTAAATGCGGAATCTTATTGCATGGGATACTGACCTGCCCCCTCCCTGCCGTACCAAATTGATGGAACAAAGTCCGCTAATTTCGGAGAATAGCGGCTATGAAACAATCCAGATTTACCGATGAGCAGATCATTGGCTTCCTCAAACAGGCTGACGCGGGCATGTCCGTCAAGGAACTT
>CANFJC010000053.1 GCA_947447245.1 Comamonadaceae bacterium | reverse complement strand
TTGATCGCCAGCGTTGATCAATTGGGCCCATTGCCCGATGGCGCTGTTGGCATGAAAGCGTCGGCTGACATGAAGCACTGCCGTTTGCTCAGGCAAGGTGTAAGGTTTTCCAGGGTGCGATTGGGTATCGTTGTCTGCTTGGTCAGCACCTTCGCACAATTGAGACCACACAGCGCCAGCCTCTACGGAGGCCAACTGATCTTTGTCGCCCAACAAAACCAACCTCGCCTGTGCCGGCACGCATTTCATCAAACGTGCCATCAGTTCAAGATCAATCATGGAGGCTTCGTCAACCACCACCAAGTCTGTTGCCAATGAGGGCGCAGCTCTTGCGGCTGCATCGGGCTTGTACTGCAAGAGTTGGTGCAAGGTAACAGCTTGCGATGGAAGGCCGATGCCCCAGCCTTCTGGCAAGCTGGCCAATGCCACTTGAATCGAGGCACTCAAGCGGCTGGCAGCCTTGCCCGTGGGCGCTGCCAAATGAATGCGCAATGTTGTTTGATGGTCGTGTGCCGCTTGTTGCAGCAAGGCCAACAAGCGAACCACCGTGGTTGTTTTGCCTGTGCCTGGGCCGCCGGTAATGAGGGTGAGGCCGGCGCGCAAAGCTTTGGCACAGGCGATGCGTTGCCAGTCTGTTTCCTTGCTTTGAGGGCCGAACAGTTTGTTCAGTTTTTCATCGCTGTCTGTTGGTACGTCAAAGTTTTGCGACAGGCGCGTTTGAATAGACGCTTGGATGGTTTGCTCTGCTTGCCAAGCGCGCCTCAGATACACACGCTTTGCTTGGCCGTCTTCTTGGTAGGACACCAAGATGGGTGCATTTTCACCCAGGGCCCATGGCATTGTTTTGGCGGCTTGTGCCCATGGGTTGGGTGGCATGGCAAATAAATCTGCGGGCTGTTGATCCAGTTTTGAATTGGCAACAAGCTGAGTCAAGAGCTTGGTTTGCGCATCGGTCCAGCCAAGCAAATGCGCTGGGTCTTGCATCAAAGCATCCAGGTCCAAGCAAGCGTGTCCTCTTCCCATTTGGTGGCTGACCAAAAGGGCCAGTAAATCGTGCAAGGGTTCTGGGGTGGCTTGATGTGATTTTAAAAATTGAAGCCACGCCGTGTCCAACGCCGTCCATGGCCAGCCTGCTAAGGCAAATTGAGGCACTGAAGTGTTGCCAATTGGGGCTTGCAAGTGAGTCATGCCCATGCCCCCGCTGCATGCGATGGCTGATTCAATTTAAATGCTTCGTCCAAGGCATGGATCAGATCGTAGGATGGCTTGTGGACATAGCACCCCTGCCCGGCCTGATCAATACCGCGCAAGTACAAATAGATGGCACCACCCATGTGCTGTTCGTAACTGTAATCCTTCAGGCGAGACTTTAAGAGTCGGTGAACCGCCAAGATGTACAAGCTGTATTGCACGTCGTAGCGATGGCTGAGCATGCTGTCTGTGATGCTGTCTTGCGCATAGTCGGGCAATTTGTTCGATTTGTAATCTAGCACGTAATAGCGCCCCTGGTGTTCAAACACAATGTCCATGAAGCCCGTTAGCAAGCCGTTCAAATGCTGCGCGTGCAAAGCTGGGCGAGCTTTGTGGGGATGCAGTGAAGTGCGAATCAGTTGGTCAATTTGCAGCGTTGAGATACCGTGTGTTTTGAATGTAAAACCCATTTCTGGCCAGGCGTTTTGGGCGTTGAGCCGCGACAGGCTGAAACAATGTTGATCTGACCCCAATTGTGTGAATTCAGAGGCTGCGCATTGGCGAATAAGTTGCAGGCAGAGGGCTCGGTCTTCGGGCAGGAGTTGCAGGCTGTCGGCTTGGGTTTGCCACCAGCCTTGCCAGCGAATTTTGACTTCAGCGGAAAGGTCTGCTTCATTTTGCAGAAGGGGCCAGCCTTCTTTCAATTGCCATTCAAAGATGTCGTGCAACAAGGTGCCGTAGGCACTGCCAGCAGGGAAATGATTGAACGGAACTTGCTCCGTTTTTGCAAATGAAGCGCCTTCTGCCACAAGCAGGTCACTGGCGTTGGCCTCTGGGTTGTCAATTTGAGAGTCTAACCAACGCTCCTCGCGGGCCAAACCCGAATCTGTGGCTTGCCATTTGGATTCACTCAGTTTGCGGGTGAGTGCACTGAAGCTGGCCGTCCAGCCGGCATGGGGCAATGTGCGCGATGGCGATCTTGCTGCAGTTGCAGCCTCTAAATTGACAGCACTGGAAGGCTCGAACAACTGCGCATTCGCTTCGGGCGCTTGAATGACTTCAATGTCATCGCACACTGCCCAAGCCTGCAATTTTTCTGGCAAGTCATCGGCAGACTTTCGCTGCAACAAAACACTCAAAGCACTTTGCGCTTGTGTTTCTTTGCTTTTGAAATCGCCTTGGCGTTTGGCAACACCTGTCCACAGGGCTTGCTGCGCACGCGTGAACGCCACGTACAGCAAACGAATGTCCTCTTGCAGACGTTCTTCGTCGCTTCGAAGTGAGTCATCTTTGTCCTCCCTGAAATTGGAGACGAAAGGTAAAAATACCAAGGGGTATTGCAAACCCTTGGCTTTGTGAAAGGTGATGACTTGAACCAACTCGGCATCTGTTTCAAGGCGCATTTGAGCGCTCTCACCTTGTGCTTGAGGATCTGCCAATTGATCGGTGAGGAAACGAAGCAATGCCGATTCACCTTGCAATTGAAGGCTGGCCGATTGCAACAATTCACCCAGGTGCAGTAGATTGGTCAAGCGCCGTTCAGCGGTGTCACCTTCGGCTTGCATGCGCCTGCCAATGTCTTGTTCGTGCACAATTTTGTAGAGCATCGGCAAGAAGCCTTGACCTTGCCAAGTGGCGTGCCAAGCATTGAAACGCTCTACCCAAATGTCCCAGGCCTCTTCTGCACGGAACACCTGCTCTATTTCAGGCAAGCTGAGGCACAAGGTGCGAGTGGTGAGCGCCGCACGCAGCAACTTGGCATTGCGCGCTTGTAAGACGGCCTCCAAAATACAGGCCAAATCGAGGGCCTCGCGCGAGGCGTACACACTTTCGCGGTCTGATAAGTAGACGCTACGGACACCCCGCTGTGCCAAGGCTTGGCGGATTTTTTTGGCTTCTTGGCCATCTCGCACCAACACCGCCATGTGGCCGGGTTGAGCGATGCCTTGATTCAAGAGCGACACCATTTGCGTGGCGCAAATCTGTGCCATGTCTTCACTGTATTGCTTGCCACTCAAGGGTTTGTCGGCGGCCAAATGCCATACCGTGAGTGCTGGCAATTTTTGGCCATCGGCCAAGCGCAGACTTTCGGCCTTGGCGGGTGTGGGTGTTTGCACAGGCTCAAACGGTACTTCTCCAAAAGGCTTGTCAGCCGTTTCAAACAGATGGTTAACGGCGTTGACCACCGCATGACTGGATCTGAAATTTTCTGTCAAGGTCCAGATGGATTGAGCCGCATGCCTTGCGTTCAAATAGGTCGGCAAATCGGCACCCCGAAAACTGTAGATGGCTTGCTTAGGATCGCCAATCATTAGAAATGCGCTGGCATGGTCTTGTTCTGCGTTGACTGAATAGTCTGCATTGTCCGCATTGCCTGCATTGCCTGCATTGCCTGCATCTTGACTTGGCACATTTGCTGCGCCATAAATGCGCGAAAGCGATTCATATTGCCAAGGGTCGGTATCCTGAAATTCATCCACCATGGCCACAGGAAACTGCGCGCGAACAATCTGGGGCAAGCGACTGCTTGGCGCATGAAGTGCCGCATGCAATCGTTGCAGCAAATCTGAAAAATCAAAACTGGCCAAACTTCTTTTTTGCTGCAAATAGGCGCGACCCACTTTGAGTGCGGCGTGGAGCAACAAATGAACGCCCACTTCAGGCTCACTTTGACCCTCAGCCATCCATTGACCTATTGCAGTCCAGACACCATGCGCGTTGTCAATCGGATTGGCCCCGCCCCTTAAACCGGCCTTGAGCTTTTCAAAGGTGAATTTGGAAAGTGCATCCATGTCGGCCTCCTCACCAGAAGCCCAGTCTGAAAGATGTCGAAGGAAGTACGCGTGCTTGTTGGCTCGATAGTGATTGCGATTCAGATCATTTTCAAGTGCCTTTTTCAACTGGTCTAGAGCATGCGGCATGTTGTTCAACAACAGTTGTCTGGCTTGGGCCTCCAATTGCAAAACACGTTCTTGCCAATCAGACCAGGCAAGCACCAAGGCTTTGGGATCTGGATCTTGCGAGGCCTCAGGAAAACCACCAGGTGACTTCTCAAATTTTTGCCACAGCGATTGAATGTTTTTCAGCAAAGCTTCGGGTGTTCCGCCCAAATCCTTCAGGGCGCCCAGTTGTTTGACTTCGAGCGGATAAACGTATTCCCTCCAATAGTCTTTCACCAACTTCAGCTTCAAAGCAGGTGCATCGTCTAAGCGCTTTTGATCAAACAAACTCTGGCTGTCAAAAGCATGTTGGCGCAACATGCGACTCGACCAACTGTGTATGGTGTAAATGGCCGCTTCATCCATCCACTGCGCGGCTTGCTCTAAGCGTTCAGCGTGCTGCACATTCAAATCCGTGCCCAAGTTTGCTTGAAGGTCTTGCAGAAAATCATCGGCCAGGTGAGGCTGCCCCCTGAAGAATTGCGCAGCCTGCGCCAATCTCTCGCGAATGCGATCTCTCAGCTCTGCCGTGGCGGCTTCGGTAAAGGTCATCACCAAAATTTGGGGTGGCATGAGGCTCTCCCCAGACCATCCATGCCCCAGAATGAGACGCACATAAAGCGCGGCCAATGTCCAAGTTTTGCCAGTGCCGGCGCTGGCCTCAATCAGCTGAATGCCTGTTAAAGGCAATGTGAGCACATTGAGCTTTTGCGTTTTCAATTCACTCATGACACACCGCCTTCCATCGACGCAGCATGGATCAAATCGGCATACAAAAGGGGCGCCCAGCTTGGCAGCCCTTCAATGAGCGGATCAAAATTTTCGAACGATCTTTGGACATACAAGGAGCGCGCCAAATCGGTGTTCTCAGAAAAACCATCCGAAAATTCTTTGCGCGCTTTGTCCAAAGCCATTTCGATGATCTGCTCAGCCGCCACTTCTTTGCCTGACTGCGCATTTCGCAATTGCTCTGACACAAATGCCAAGCCTGCTTTCAGGGTGGTCGGCAAGGGCTGACGCCATGCCTGCTCATAAACACCGAGCCACTGCGCCAACAAATGTTGGGCCGCTTGAGGCGACATGGCGGGCAACACAGCCACCGCATCCAGTCCTACGGCCACGGAGCTGACTGTCCAGCCTGCCGCACTTAACAAGACATGGTTGGGCCAGAGATTGATCAAGACATCGGCGCGGGCTGACTGTTGGTCCTTTTGACCTGTGGCCACCGCACCGGGTCGACGGGTCATTTGCAGTGTTCGAACACGATCAGAATCACTTGGCAATCGATCTGATGAACGCAATTCTTGGCGCAAACCAGCAATTTCAGCACTGATGCGCACATCACCCCAAGGCATGGTCAGCACAACAGCGACAGATTGCGTGGGCAATTCTTGTGCGAACTTTTCTAAATAGGGGGCAGCTCGATCCATGACGCGAAGTGCCGCATCGTATTGCTGCTTCAAAACCGCTTGGCCCAAAGCCCCCATTGGCAATTGACCCTTTAATTTTTCTGCTTCGAGTTGCAGTTCGATGTCATCGGCTTCAAGCAGGTGGCGGCCCAATGAATACCTGTCAAGTCCATTGAGAGAGAAGTTCTCATCATCAAGCAAAGCCTCCTCAGGTCCCTGAAGCAAAACACCCAAACGACTGCGCCAGTAAACCTCGACAGGTTGCTTGAGCAAACGCATGCATTCCTGAAGAGGCCATTCTGAAATAGCAGGAAATGCGTCATGCGTTGCATCAGAAACAACAGAAGCAGATTTCAATTCAGCGTCCATTTTCTGCGCCATCTCCCAGTCTGTGGCATAGGTGAAGAACTTTGAATGGGGCTCGAAATATTTGGCAGAAAAAGCTTGCAAGGGCTGCAAGACGGCATCTAGCTCGGGCGAGAATCGGGCCTTGAGGGTATCGCGCAGTTGAGCGACCAAAACAGAGGCAGGCATCTTTTGATTGTCTGTAGACCTGCGTCCTTGCCAACTGATGTAAAGCTTTTCACGGGCTGACAAAAAGGCTTCTAAAAACAAGTAACGGTCGTCTTCGCGGCGCGAGCGATCGCCTGCAAGCCAATGCGTTGTCATCAAATCAAAATCGCGAGGTGTGCTTTGGCGCGGGTATGCGCCATCGTTCATGCCCAGCAAACACAGGCCTTTGAAGGGAATGGCGCGCATGGGCATGAGGGTTGAAAACTGCACACCGCCACCAAAAAAACGTTGCTGCAGCCCCGCAGACTCCAAGCCCGACAGCCAATGTTCGCGCACCACGGTTAAAGGCAATGGCTCCGACAGACCAGCCTGTTCACACAAGGACTGCCAATGCGTCAGTTCTTGCTTCAAACGCAGCAGCATGCGTTCATCGGCTTCGTTGTCGGCTTCAAAAAAACGTGCCATGAGGTCGTGCATGACCGCGCACCATTCGGCGGGCGTATGCTCGGCATTGAGTTGAGTCAAGCTGACGGACACAGCCTCCAACCACTGGGCCAGATAACCCACCTTCAAAGCACTCAAACCAGAAACTTGAGGCAAGGGCCATACGCCCTGCCATGCCGAATTGCCATCAGCTTGGCCGGCGGCATAACCCAGTATCAAACTTTGCAATCCGTAGGCCCAGGTGTTTTGCTGAGCATGCGGCATGTTGCTGGGCACACCCCATTTTTGCCGGTGCCTTGGATTCAAGCCCCAGCGCACCGCCGCGGCTTGCAGCCAATTTTTCAGGGTTTGGACATCGGCCTCGTCCATTTGAAATTGAGACCGCACAGCGGACACTTCAAACAGGCTGAGCCATTCAGACAAAGTCACCCTGGCTTCTGGCAGGTTTAACAAAAACTCAAGCGCTTGGACCAGCGGCACTTGGCGGGGCGTGGTGTCTGCCACGGAAAAAGGAATGTGCCTAGGGTGATGAATTGGAAACCGACCAAACACCGCTTGGATGTGCGATGAGAAGGCGGCCATGTCGGGCACCATGACCATCACATCAGCGGGCTTCCAATTGGGGTTTTCATCAAACCAAGCCCAAAGTCGGTCGTGCAAAATTTCAACTTCCCGCTGTGCCGAATGCGCTTGGACCATTTGAATGCTGCCATCGTCAGGCAAGTGTTCAGGATGCTCGGGCATGGCATTCAAATTCAAAATATCCGATTGAATTTGTTGCAAACGTGAGGGGGAAACTTGTTCAGCCGGATCGACAAAAAAAGTTTGCTTGCTCATGACGCTCAGGGCGTTTTCAGGCTGGTCAAAGCGCTCTAGTGCGTGCAAATAATCTCGTCCTTGTTGGCCCCATGAAGAAAGCAGCGAATGCTTCTGCGCCACCAAGTCCATGTCATGGCCCCAATATTCTTGGCAGGGGTTTTGAACCATCATGATGACTTGACTCCAGCGACCCAAGGCGGCCAAAGCTTCCACCACTTGCATGGGCAAGTTAGAAATTCCAAACACCACGATGCGAGGCGGCAAAGCGGCTGGTTTCAAAGCATTTGTTTGCTGAACCTTGTGCATGAATTGCGAATGCACATCGGCCCTGGAATGGCATTGAGTGGCAAGCTCGGGGGCTTGGGTTTGCAACACATCTTGTTGCAACAACTGCCACAACTGAGCTTGCCAAACTTGGTCTGCCGGCATGTCTTTGCGCGCGCCTTTGTGCTGCAATACAAATTGGCCATTGGCCCAATCCGTGAGCCAATCGGCGCGGTAGCTTTGGTAGCCATCAAACACATCGGCCACTTGCTGCGCCAACTGATACCTTTGGCGCCCCAGCGGATCGTCTTTGACGTAGGCCAGCAAAGGCGCAACTTGATGTGTTCGGGCAAACTCCGGCAACAAGCGCCACAAGCGCCAAACCAAGGCTTGTTTGTCAAAGGGCATGGCCACAGGCACCAGCGCTTGACCCAATACCAAACGGTACATGCGCCAAATAAAGCTGGAAGGCAATTCCATTTGCGTGGCGGCGCAAATACCCATGGCGCTGTCATCTGCCAAGGCCATTTCAAGCCAGTGCTTCATGCCATTGCTTTGTACCAGCAAGGTTTCGGGCAGCAAAGGGGGTAAGGGATTGTGGCGAAACAAGCCAATCGTGAGATCGCGCAGGTCTTCAAGGCGGTTGCCATGAAACACCATGAATCCTGCTTGAAATGCATTGGACATATCGTAAGAGCTTGCTTTTGCGCGTGAATCTAGTTTGAATTATCGACTCAGCACAGGCTCAAGCCATGAGCTATTGAGGTCTAAATTGTTCATTCTTTAGATTTAATTTCTGACTTTCCAGATTCGTGAGACAATCTGCACGTTGCCGCCTCCAGTTGCCGCAACATCAGCACCTCTGCTGGGGTTTGACTCAGGCATCCGCCTGTGGTTTCCATACCCACCTGTGAATCCCATCGGTCTTTGACTGGCGGCTGTTTCCAAACAGCCTGACAAACCGATGCCATGCGCCGTTTTTGGCGCGACATCATGAAATTTGAAGAATTGAATTTGGCTCCGGCCATTCTGCAGGCCGTGCAAGAGCAAGGCTACGACACACCCACGCCCGTTCAGGCACAAGCGATCCCTATCGTCTTGGCAGGTCACGACCTGTTGGCAGGGGCTCAAACTGGCACCGGCAAAACAGCCGCTTTCATGCTGCCCATCTTGCACAAGCTCAGCTTGACAGAGGCCGGTCGGAATAAATTTGGCGGCAAAGCCATACGCGCCCTGGTGCTCACGCCCACACGCGAATTGGCCGCCCAGATTGAAGAATCGGCCAAAGATTACGGCAAATACCTCAGCCTGCAGTCCACCGTTGTGTTTGGTGGCGTTGGCATGAAACCCCAAGTAGATCGCGTCAAGCGCGGCGTCGATGTCTTGGTGGCCACCCCCGGCCGCTTGCTCGACTTGCAAGGCCAAGGCCTGCTCGATTTGGCCAGCATTGAAATTTTGGTCTTGGACGAAGCCGACCGCATGCTCGACATGGGCTTCATCCATGACGTGAAAAAAATCTTGGCCTTGGTGCCCAAAGACAAACAAAGCTTGTTGTTCTCGGCCACCTTCAGCGATGAAATTCGCGACCTGGCCGCCACGCTCTTGAAGAACCCACAGAGCATTCAAGTCACGCCCAGCAACACCACGGTGCAGCGAATTTCTCAAGTGATTCACCCAGTGGGTCGCGGCAAGAAAAAAGAAGTGTTGGTGCACATCATCAACCAGCACAACTGGAGCCAAGTGCTGGTGTTCACCCGCACCAAGTTTGGCGCAAACAACGTGGCCGACTACCTGACCAAAAACGGCATCAAGTCCATGGCATTGCATGGCAACAAAAGCCAAACAGCGCGCACCCAAGCCTTGGCTGGGTTCAAGAGCGGCGACATTCGCGTTTTGGTTGCCACCGACATTGCAGCCCGCGGCATTGACATTGAAGACTTGCCCCATGTCGTGAATTATGAAATTCCCAATGTTTCTGAAGATTACGTGCACCGCATTGGCCGTACAGGTCGTGCCGGCGCAAGCGGCGAAGCGGTGAGCTTGGTGTGCTTGGACGAAGAAGGTTTCATGATGGAAATCGAGCGCTTCACCAAACAAGAAATTCCAGTCCAAATTTTAGAAGGCTTTGGACCAGAGCCAGGCGAGAAGCCTGAGCCGATTGCCATGGGTCGTCAAACTTTGTGGGGCGGTGCAGGCCGTCCACCAAGCCGTGACGTGATGCAAGCTGCGGCCAAAGCAGCGCGCTCAGACATGATGCAACGCATTCGCGAAACCAAAGGTGCTGCGGGTGAAGGCGGAGGCCGTGGCGGTCGCCCTGGCGGCAATGGCGGTGGCCAAGCCCGCCCAGAAGGTGGCGCCGGTCGCTCACGCAACGGCCCCCCTCCTTCACGCCGTGGTGGTCCTGCACAGGGTCCACGCACTGATCGCCAAGATCGCGGCGAAAGAAGATTTGATGGCCCACCATCAGACCGTTTCAATGAGCGCGGCGATCGACGCAACGATCGTCCCAATGATGGACCCAACGACCGCAACATGGACAGAGACCATGACCGCGGCCCCCGTGGTGATGAGTTGCCACGTCACATCGACCCGCTCATGACCAATCAATTTGCGCGCCAAGGCGCACCTCGCCGCAACAGCGGTGGCGGTGGCGGTCAACCCGATCCAACTCGCACCAGCATTGACAGCTTGGCTGGCAGTGGCCGAGGTGGTCCGCGCCGTCATGGTGGTGGCGGAGGCGGTGGATTTGGCGGCGGCAACGGTGGTGGCGGTGGTCGCCGAGGCGGTGGTGGTGGCTACGGCGGCGGTAACGGCGGCGGAGGTGGTGGCCGCTCGTTCGGTCGCTGATCAGGCCTTCATCAGCAATTAGCCCGCCTGTGATCGGCAATGGTCCGATCATCGAACTTCATGTCGGGGCTGCGCAGTTCACGGTGCTTGGTCACCCTGCCCCGCATCCTGGCGCGCCACATTTTAAAAGAACGCGAACTTAATTCGGCGCGCATGATTTTGATCACGCCGGGTTCTGTCACGCCCGTTCTTTCATAAATGGTCTCAAACGTGGTGCGGTCTTCCCATGCCATTTGAATCACTGCAGACACATCCCCAGGGCTGAGGGGCGGTGAGGTTTCAAGTAATTTAGGCATGATGGCAAGTCAAAACAAGTCAGGTCAATGAGGTAGGGACATTATCGAACATGCCTGCAAGGATCTACACCTTCGGTCCACAATAGCCCCATGAAAACCTCGTTCAAAGGCAACAAACAAAGCCTACCCAGCAAGCCCTGCACCGTGTGCGGACGAGACATGACCTGGCGCAAAGCTTGGGCCAAGAATTGGGAACAGGTTTTGTATTGCTCTGATGCTTGTAGAAAGAACAAATCAACAGCCACTCAAGGGAGCAGCCAGCATGGCTAAACCCCTGCGCCATTTGGTCCTGATCTTGGGTGATCAACTGAACCTGGATTCAACAGCCTTGTCTGACTTCGACCCCACACAGGACATGCTTTGGATGGCTGAAGTGATGCAAGAGTCAACCCATGTCGCCTCCTCCAAACAGCGCAGTACTTTGTTTCTCAGTGCCATGCGCCACTTCGCTGAAGCCATCAAAGCCAAAGCGTGGCCACTCCTCTACACCCATCTAGACGACGCAGACAACACAGGCAGCTTGGCGGGCGAACTCGACAAAGCCATCCAAAAAAACAGACCTCAAAAACTGGTCATGACAGCTCCGGGAGAATGGCGGGTTTTGCAAAACTTGCGAGCCGTGGCCAAAACCCATGGCTTGCCTTTGGACGTTCGCGATAACACCCATTTCTTTAGCACCGTGCGTGATTTTGCAGAGCACGCCAAGGGTCGAAAACAACTGCGTCAAGAATTTTTCTACCGAGAGTTGCGTCAAAAAACTGGCATCTTGATGGACGGCAAAAAGCCCATTGGCGGTCAATGGAACTTTGACGAAGAAAACCGTGGCAGCTTTGGCAAAGCAGGCCCTGGCTTGCTGCCCAAACCCTTGCGCTTTGAACCCGACAGCATCACACAAGATGTGATGAATTTGGTCAATGAGAAGCTGGCTGCAAACCCCGGCACTTTGAGCAGCTTTGGCTGGCCCGTCACACGCTCGCAAGCCCTTGAAGCACTTGAGAGTTTCATTCAACATCGATTGCCCTCCTTTGGCCTGTACCAAGACGCCATGTGGGAGGGTGAGGTTTGGCTTTACCACTCGCACATTGCCAGCGCCTTGAATTTGAAACTGCTCCACCCCAAAGAAGTGGTGAGTGCTGCAGAGCAAGCCTATGTCAAAGGCGATGCGCCATTGCCGGCGGTAGAAGGTTTTATCCGCCAGATTTTGGGATGGCGAGAATATGTGCGCGGCATTTACTGGACGCAAATGCCCGAGTATTTAGAACGCAATGAGATGCAGGCCTCAGCACAGTTGCCTGCGTTTTACTGGACAGGCGAAACAGACATGGCTTGCTTACGCGACGCCATTTCTCAAACGCTGAACCACGGCTATGCCCACCACATTCAACGCCTGATGGTCACGGGTCTTTATGCGCTGCTGCTGGGCGTGGCGCCCAAAGAAGTTCATGCCTGGTACTTGGGTGTTTATGTGGATGCGGTGGAATGGGTGGAACTGCCCAACACTTTGGGCATGAGCCAGTTTGCAGATGGCGGCGTGATGGCCAGCAAGCCCTATGTGGCCAGTGGCAAATACATTGACCGAATGAGCAACCACTGCAAAGGCTGCCGTTTCAATCCTAGCGTGTCCGTCGGCGAAAATGCTTGTCCATTCACCACCCTTTATTGGGACTACCTGAACCGGCATGTCGATATCTTGGCCAAAAATCCGCGTATGCTGATGCAGCTTAAAAATCTCAATCGACTTTCGAGCGAAGAGCGAGGCGCCATTGCAGCGCAAGCGAAATTAATCACCAACAGTTCTATTTAAACCATGACTTATTTTTACGAACCCCGCCTTGGGCACCAACTTCCACACGACCCCTTCAATGCCATTGTGGGCCCACGCCCCATCGGTTGGGTCTCATCGCAAAGCGCTGATGGCGTCTTGAATTTAGCGCCTTACAGTTTTTTCAACGCCTTCAATTACATACCGCCACTCATTGGCTTCTCGAGCATTGGGCGCAAAGATTCGCTCAACAACATTGAGGCCACCGGTGAATTTGTATGGAACTTGGTCACACGGCCGCAAGTTGAAGCCATGAACCAGACCTGCAAAGCGGTCCCGCCTGAAGTCAATGAATTTGAAATTTCAGGCCTGACAACGGCCCCGTCCCGCTTGGTCAAGGTGCCCCGTGTGGCTGAGAGTCCTGTGAGTTTTGAATGCCGATGCACTCAAATTTTGCAAATGCAAAACTTGCAAGGAGAATCACTTCAAACTTGGATGGTGTTTGGTGAAGTGATTGGTGTCCACATCGATGAAAAGCTGTTGAACAATGGCATTTACGACACGGCCAATGCACAGCATGTGCTGCGTGGCGGTGGTCCTGCCGACTATTTCTCCATTGGGCCAGAACAGTTGTTCAAACTGCATCGACCTTCAAACTGAAGGCCTTGCAAGCTGTCGGATCAATCCTTGAGGAACAAAGTTCGCAAGGCTTCTTCCCCGACCTGCCGACTCCAGTGACCATGGATGGATGCATCAAAAGTTGCACCTTCAGGCAAAGTGTCTGCCGAATAGAAATGATCTCCCGCAGAAAAAATTCTAGACGTGCCATCTTGCAAACCAATTTCCATTTGACCAGACAAGATGAAGACCCACTGTGGCTTGCCCGTGACATGAAATTGGCTGCGAAACCCAACCGGACTGTAGCGAAGTTGATAGCCCTCAGCTGAAAAAACTTCGGTCAACTGACTTTGCACAGTGCCCTCACCCACGGCAATGATTTCTTCTTTGAAGCGGGCTTTGCCATCTGTGTCGGTGAACAAAACGACTTTGGTGAAATGTGTCATGTGCAAAATGAATGTGTAGGGCGCCTCATGGCGCTTTGATCTGCTTGGCAGGGCCTGCCAAACTGGGAAGTTTACGGCGCGTGGTTAAAACATGCTCCATGTCTTGGTGTGCACCCTCAATCAACACACGAATG